>JAOUIC010000100.1 GCA_029884275.1 Gemmatimonadota bacterium
CTTCCACGATGACCTGCAGCTGGCCCTCCGTGAGTTCGCGGAGCGGCCGGAGATGGAACTCACAGCGGCGGATCGCGCCGACTCCCTCTTCGCCGCCTATTTCGCGAAGACCGTGCGACTGGAAGCCGACGGGACGGTGCCCGCATTCCGGGTGACCGCGTCGGCCGCCGAACCCGATCAGGTGGCGGGGATGGTGGTCTGGTACGTACTCGAAGCCCAGGTGGCCGCGACGCCGTCGCGCCTCACCATGCTCAACGCGCTCCTCTTCGAAGTGTTCGACGACCAGCAGAACATCGTGCAGGTCCTCCGGCTGCCCGGCGAGGACAGGCGCACGCTGTACTTCAACGCCCGGGAGCCCCAGACGCAGGCGCTCCGGTTCTGATGTGGCTCCCCCGCGGCGTCCTGCTAGCTTTTGGGCCGTCAGGCGCCCGTAGCTCAGGTGGATAGAGCATTAGCCTTCTAAGCTAAGGGTCGCAGGTTCGAATCCTGCCGGGCGCACTCCTCCCACCGTGCCGGGCATGCTCTTCAGGGTTCCGCGCCTCACCGATGTCCGCGAGCTCCTCGACCTCGCGCTCCCCGTCGTCATCGTGCACCTCGGCCTCATGGCCATGGGTGTGATGGACACCATGATGGTCGGGCGGGTGAGCGCGGAGGCGCTGGCCGGCGTGGCGCTGGGGAATCTCTACTACTTCACCGCCGCCATCTTCGGGTTGGGCACGCTGGCCGTCCTTGACCCCGTCGTGGCTCAGGCGGCGGGAGCCGGCGATCAGGAGGGGGTCGCCCGGGGCATCCAGCGGGGCCTGGTCCTGGCGGCCCTCCTCGCGGTCCCGATCGCCCTCGCGCTCTGGCCGGCGCCGGTCATCCTCGACTGGCTGGGTCAGCCCCCGGATGTGGTTCCCATCGCCGGTGCCTACGCCCGGGCCTCGATTCCCGGGACGGTCGGCATGCTCGCCTTCACCGCCCTCAAGCAGGGTCTCCAGGCGCTGCATCGCACCCGGCCCATCGTAGTGACCATCATCGTCGCCAACCTGGTCAACGTGTTCCTCAACTGGGTCATGATCTTCGGCCACCTGGGTTTCCCAGCGCTCGGGGCCGTCGGCTCCGCCTGGGCGACCAGCCTGACCAGGATTCTCCTCGTGGCCCTGCTGCTCTGGCTGGCCTGGCCGGTGCTCCGCCAGCAGCTGATTCCCTTCCGGCGGCAGGCCTTCGCCTCGGCTCCGCTGCTTCGGATGATCCGGCTGGGCGGACCGATCGGCATCCAGCACCAGCTGGAGTACGGCGTCTTCGCCATCGTGGGGCTGCTGATGGGAACGCTGGGCACAATCGCGGTAGCGGGCCATCAGGTGGCCATCAATCTCGCCTCGGTGACGTTCATGGTGCCGCTGGGCATCTCCACCGCCGCGGCGGTGGTGGTCGGCCACGCCGTCGGCCGGGGTGATGCCGAGGCGACGACATCCTCGGCCCGGTCGGCGCTGGTCGTCGCCATGGTGTTCATGGGCTCGAGCGCCCTGCTGTTTCTGTTCGCCCCGATGTGGCTGGCCCGTCTGTACACCGATGATGCAGACGTGCTCCGGATCGCCGCCGTGCTGATTCCGCTGGCAGGGGTGTTCCAGGTGTTCGACGGCATCCAGGTGACGTCGATCGGCATTCTCCGTGGCCTGGGCGACACACGCGGGCCGATGATCGCCGGGCTGGTCGGCTACTGGGTGCTCGGGCTGCCGGTCAGTCTGCTGCTCGGCCTTCGGCTCGGTGGCGGGCCGGCGGGACTCTGGTGGGGCCTCGTGCTGGGCCTCGTGATCGTCGCCGGCTTCCTGCTCTGGCGGGTGGCGCAGCGGCTGCGAGAACCTCTCCGGCGCGTGGCCATCGACCAGCCGATCCAGGTGGAGGTCTGATGCGATTCCGCACCGTCGTCTTCGACTGCGACTCGACCCTCTCGGCCATCGAGGGGATCGAGGAGCTGGCCCGCGAGCATCGGGAAGAGGTGAGCCGGCTGACCGCGCTCGCCATGAGCGGGCAGGTCGCACTGGAGGAGGTCTATGGCCGCCGGCTCGAGCTGATCCGGCCGAGCCGTGAGGAGGTCGAGCGGATCGGCCAGCTCTACATCCAGCGGCTGGTGCCTGCCGCGGGACAGACGGTGCAGAACCTCCTCCACGCCGGGGTGACGGTGCAGGTGCTGAGCGGAGGACTGATGCCGCCGGTCGCCGCCGTGGCCGCGCATCTCGGCATTACCCGTGCCCGGGTGGCGGCGGTGGACATCTACTTCGATGAATCAGGAGCCTTTGCCGGGTTCGACCGCGCATCGGCGCTCGCGCAGGCAGGGGGCAAGCGACGCTGGCTCGAGGAATGGGGCAGGGACCTTCCCCGCCCGATCCTGCTGGTAGGGGACGGAGCGACCGACCTCGAGGCGAGGCCAGCGGTGGATGCCTTTGCCGCCTTCACCGGCGTGGTGGATAGGCCCGAAGTCAGCCGCCACGCCGATCACGTGCTGCCGGGGCCATCGCTGGCCGACGTCGAGCGCCTGGTCCTGCGCGGGTGATCCTACGGCCCGATTATATTCAGCGCGCCGCCGACTCGCGGCACGTCTCGACTCCCCCTGGAGCCCAATCCATGTCGTTCGCTGCCACGGCCACCAAGCCTTCCTTTGGCAGGTTCTTCCTGCCGGGGCCGACCGAGGTCCTTCCCGAGATCCTCGCGGCCCAGACCCGCCCCATGATCGGACACCGGGGCAAGGGAATGGAACAGCTGATCGCGCAGATGATGCCGGGGCTGATGAGCCTCTTCCGCACCACCCGGCCGGTCTACATCTGCTCCTCCTCCGCCACCGGCCTGATGGAAGCCTCGGTCCGCAACTGCGCCCGGCGCCGAGTACTCTCGCTGGTGAACGGGGCATTCAGTGAGCGGTTCTTCAAGATCGTGCAGGCCAACGGCCTCCAGGCGGATGCGCTGGAAGTCCCGCTCGGTCAGCCGCACACCCCGGAACTGCTCGCCGGGGCGCTGAAGGGGAAGGACTACGACGCCGTCACCGTGGTCCATTCCGAGACCTCGACAGGCGCGCTGAATCCCATCCGCGACCTGGCCGCGGTGGCCCATGCAGCCGGCGACGTGCTGCTGCTGGTGGACAGCGTGACCGGCATCGCCGGGGCCCCGGTCGAGACCGACGCCTGGAAGCTGGATTTCGTCCTCACCGGATCGCAGAAGGCACTGGCCCTGCCGCCCGGGCTGGCGCTCGGCGTGGCCAACGAGGCGGCGCTGGAGCGCGCCCGCGGCGCGGCGAACCGTGGCACCTATTTCGACCTGGTGGAGTTCGACAACTACATCCGGAAGAACCAGACGCCGAACACGCCCGCGCTGTCGCTCATGTATGCGCTGGCGGCGCAGATGGAGCGGATCGAGCGCGAAACGGTCGAAGCCCGCTGGGCCCGTCACGCCGCGATGGCCACGCGCACCTGGAGCTGGGCAGCGGAGCGCGGCATCGAAGTCCTGGCCCCGGCGGGGTATCGCTCTCCCACGGTGACCTGCCTCAGGATGCCGGCGGGGAAGAAGGGCTCCGAGGTGAACGAGAAGATGAAGGCGCGCGGGTACACCATCTCGGCCGGTTACGGCACGCTCAAGGACACGACCATCCGCATCGGGCACATGGGTGACCACACCGTGGACGAGCTAGACGAACTGCTGGCGGTGCTGGCGGAGGTCATGGCCGCATGACTCCCTTCCGTGTCGTGGTCGCCGACAAGATTGCCCGCGAGGGCCTGGGGCCGCTGGCGTCCGATGCGCGCTTCGAGATCGTGGAGCGTCCCGGACTCAAGGGTGAGGAGCTGGCGGCTGCCATCGCCGACGCCGACGCCGTGCTGGTCCGGAGCGCCACGAAGATCACGCGGGAGTCACTCTCCCGGGCGACGAAGCTCAAGGTCATCGGGCGCGCAGGCGTCGGGGTGGACACCATCGATGTGGATGCTGCCACCGAGCGGGGTATCGCGGTCATGAACGCGCCGGCCGGCAACACCATCGCCGCGGCGGAACTGGCCTTTGCGCTGCTGCTCGCCCGGGTCCGGAACGTGGCGGCAGCGGACCGCTCGATGCGCGAAGGAAAGTGGGATCGCGGCGCGCTGGGCGGCACCGAGCTCTACCGGAAGACACTCGGCCTCATCGGGGCCGGCCGCATCGGCAGCGAGGTGGCCCGGAGGGCGAAGGCCTTCGAGATGCGGGTGCTGGCCTACGACCCGTACCTGAGTGAAGACGCGGCCCGGGCGATGGGCATCGAACTCGCCCCCCTCGAGCAGGTGCTGCGCGAGGCCGATGCGGTGTCGCTCCACGTCCCCCTCACCGATCAGACCCGCGGCATCCTGAACGCCGAACGCCTCGCGATGCTCAAGCCGGGCGCGATCCTGGTCAACGCGGCGCGTGGCGGCCTGGTGGACGAGACGGCGCTGGTGGAGGCGCTCAAGTCCGGGCGGATCGCCGGCGCCGCCCTCGACGTCTACGAGCAGGAGCCGTTGCCGGCCGACCACCCCTTCCGGTCGCTCTCCAGCGCGGTCCTCACCCCGCACCTCGGCGCCTCCACCGAAGAAGCCCAGCTCAACGTCGCGGTCGAGATCGCGGAGGCGGTCCGCGCGGCGCTGCTCGAGGGCGACTTCTCCGGGGCCGTGAACGCGCCCCTGGTCGGTGGCGAGCGCCTGCAGCGCCTTCGGCCGCTGCTCGACCTGGCCACCCGGCTGGGCCGGCTGGCCTCCGTGCTGGTGGACGGCGCCGTCACCGAAGTGGCCATGCTACTCCGGTGAAGGCGACGATCTCCTTCGCCCCCTGGCCGCTGGCGCGGTCATCGGCGTGCTGGAGGGAGCCCTCGGCGCCAAGGGCGTCAACATCGTGAACGCCATTCACCTCGCCCGCCAGCGCGGCATCCAGGTGAACCGGACCCGGGTCGAGGGAGGGCAGGGTGCCGGCGACCTGCTCGAGGTTCGTGTGGCGACGTCATCGAAGGCGGTGACGGTCGCCGGGACGATGCTCGGCGAAGATCATCCGCGTGTCGTTCGCATCGACGATTTCCGCATCAACGTCGAGCCCAGGGGCGTCTTCCTGGTGCTCAGGAACCGCGATGTGCCGGGCGTAATCGGACGGGTGGGAACCCTGCTGGGGAACGCCGGGATCAATATCGCCGAGTACCACCAGGCCCGGCTCAGCGCCGGCGGCGAGGCGCTGGCGGCGGTGTGCGTGGATGCGCCGCTGCCTCCGCCGGTCATCGCGAGTCTCGGCGCCATGGCTGAAGTCCGGTCGGTCGCGCAGGTGGCGTTCGGGTGAGCCTTACGTTGACAACGCCCGACCACGGCGGGAGGTTTCCAGCCGTGTCGCGGGTACTCTTCCCCTCATGCCCCCCAATCGCCATGCTGCTCTTGCTCCTCCTGCTTCAGGCGCCTGCCGCCCAGGCGGCACAGAACCCCGGGCCGATCGCGCGAATCGTGGTCGAACCCTCCGGCCGCATCGTGACCGCGGGTGACACCGTCCGGTTGCGCGGTACCGCGCTGGACAGCACCGGCGCGCCGATTCCCGGGGCCCGGGTCTACTTCTTCTCCGCGCCCAGCAGCCGATTCGAGGGCAGGGTGGACACCACCGGCCTGCTCCGTGCCGGCTCGCCGGGGACACTTCCCATGACGGTGCGCGCGCTCGCGGCCGATGGGTCGGCCCGGACCGAGCAGTTCGACCTGCAGATCGTCGCCGGGCCGGCCGCCCGGATCACAGCGGCTCCGGCGCGGCTCAGGCTCGTGCCCGGTCAGTCGGTGCCGGTCGAGGTGGAGGCGTTCAGCCAGGCGGGGGATCGGCGCCGGGGCACGATGACCTGGACCTCGAGCAAGGCGAAGGTCGCGTCGGTGACGCCGGCGGGGGTGATTAGTGGAGTCGCCGCAGGTTCGGCTACGATCACGGTCCGCATGGATGCGGCGGAGCAGCAGATTCCGGTGGAGGTGGTTGGGACGCCCATCGCGTCGGTCGAAGTGAAAGCCTCCGCGGTCACGGCCCGCCAGGGCGATGTGATCCGGTTCTCCGCCACCGCGCTGGACAGGGCGGGGAAGCCGATTGCCGGGTTGATGCCCGTCTGGAGTTTTTCCGGCGGGCCGGGGACGATCGGCGCCGATGGAGCCTTCGTGGGGTACGGGGCGGGCCGCTACACCGTGACGGCGGCCGTCGGGTCCCGGGCGGCCTCCACGACCGTCTCCCTCGACTGGCGTGATGTCCGTCGTCCGGCGACGGTGGTCGGGCGCCTCGCACGGTCGTTGTTCACCACGGAAGAGGTCTGGCTCCATCCCAACGGGAAGATCGCTTATCTCGGCACCGGCAGCGGCGGCGACCGGATGTACGCCATCGACATCAGCGATCCGTCCCGCCCCGTGGTGACCGACTCCCTGATGGCGAACGCCCGCCGGATCAACGACATCATGACCACGCCGGACGGGAAATACCTTGTGCACACGAGGGAAGGCGCCGCGGACCGGAAGAACGGGATCGTGATCGCGTCGCTGGAAGACCCGGCGCACCCGAAGCTCCTGGCCGAGTTCACCGACGGCGTGACGGGCGGGGTGCACTCTGCGTTCGTGTACCGGCAGGAGAAGTACGGCACCCACATCTACCTGACCAACGACGGGACTTCATACCTCCACATCGTCGACATCG
>JAOUIC010000101.1 GCA_029884275.1 Gemmatimonadota bacterium
TGGGGGCGCACCTCGGCGAACTCCATCCCCTGCCCCCGGAACACCGAGCGATAGTCGCCGGCAAAGAGAGTGGAGACCAGGCCGCGGGAGCGCAGCTCGATCGCCTTGACCTGCTTCAGGACTTCGGGGGAGACCGGGGCGGGCACAGAGAGGGTACCCGATGGCCGCTACGGGACCGGCACCGCGTCGAGGATCCGGGTCACCACCTGGTCGGCGTCGATCTCCTCGGCCTCCGCCTCGAAGGTCAGGAGGACGCGGTGGCGAAGCACGTCGAGCGCCAGGGCCCGGACATCCTCGGGGATGACATAGCCTCGGCCCCGCAGGTAGGCATGGGCCCGCGCCGCCTGGACCAGCGCGATGGAGGCGCGGGGCGAGGCTCCGAACGCCACCAGCGGCTTGAGCGTCTGCAGCCCGACCACCGATGGATCGCGCGTCGCCCGCACCAGGTCGACGATGTAGTCCACCACCTTCTGATCCACGAACGTGGCGGCGATGGACTCGCGGATGCCCATGATGGTGGCCGGATCGAGCAGGTGCCGCACCGGCGCTTCCTCCAGCCCGCTCCGCCGAAGCAGGACTTCCTTCTCCTGGTCCCGGGTGGGGTAGCCGACCCGGACCTTGAGCATGAACCGGTCCAGCTGCGCCTCGGGAAGCGGGTAGGTCCCCTCGTTCTCGATCGGGTTCTGGGTCGCCATCACGAGGAAGGGCTCCTCCAGCGGGAAGCTCCTCCCGCCGATCGTCACCTGCTTCTCCTGCATCGCCTCGAGGAGGGCGGCCTGCACCTTGGCCGGGGCCCGGTTGATCTCGTCGGCGAGGACGATCTGGGCGAACACCGGCCCCTGTTTGACCCGGAACTCCTGGCTCTTCGGATCGAACACCATCGTCCCGATCAGATCGGCGGGCAGCAGATCGGGGGTGAACTGAATCCGGGAGAATGACGCATCGACAATCTCGGCGAGCGTCCGGACCGCAAGCGTCTTGGCGAGACCCGGAACCCCCTCGAGCAGGATATGTCCGCCCGCGAACAGCCCGACCAGCATGCGCTCGATCAGCTGTTCCTGCCCGACAATGCGACGCCCCACCTCCGCCACGACCTGCTGGGCGGGAGTGGCGTCAACCATTCGATGCGAACCGGAAGGGCGTGCGGTCATGGGCGAGTGGGCGCGAGAGGGCATCCGGTTGGCGCAGGCGACTGCGCCGCGCGGATCGTGTCCTGATGAGGATAGCGCGCGCCGGGATCGTTGTCAGCCCCGGCCGGCCGGAGCCCGCTGCTCAGCGGGGCTGCTCCAGCTTGATGGCCCGATAAATCGCCTGCTCCTCAGCCTGGGTGAGGGGACGGGACTCCCCCGGCGGAAGGTCTCCCAGACGGACCGGACCGTACGAGATGCGCGCCAGTCGTTCCACCTTGAGCCCCAGCGCCTCGCACCAGCGCCGCACGATCCGGTTCCGGCCCTCGGTGAGCGTCACATCCAGGATGCTGCGCTCGTGGTGGCCCGGCCGCACCCGGGTCTTGGTGGCGACCACCGGCTTGTCGTCGACCGAAGTGGGGCGGGTGACCACCGTGGCGATCTCCGCGGTCGGACGGCCGTGCACCAGCGCGGTGTAGGAGCGGGCGACCCGGTACTTGGGGTGGGTCAGCCGGTGGACCGCCTCGCCGTCGGTGGTGAGCAGCAGCAGCCCCGTGGTGTTGACGTCGAGCCTCCCCACGTACGTGAGGCCCCGGGGGTCCCGGATGAAGTCGAAGACCGTCCTCCGCCCCTCTTCGTCGCTGGCCGTGGTCACCACGCCCATCGGCTTGTTGAAGGCGAGCCACCGGTGCGCCAGCCGGGGCAACGGCTTTCCGTTCACCGTGATCCGCTGGTGGTCGGGGTCCACCTTGCTGCCCAGCGTCGCGACCTTGCCATCCACCCGGACGCGGCCCTCGACGATGAGGGCCTCCGTCCCCCGGCGGCTGCCGAGGCCGGCGCGCGCGAGCGCCCGCTGCAGGCGCATCTCGCTCATGACTCGGCCACCACGGACGCGGCGGCATCGCCCTGTCCGTCATCCGACGCTTCCGGCTTGTGGGGGTGCAGCGCGATGCTGAATTCCTCGGTGCGTGGCAGCTCGGCGAGGTCGCGGAGGCCGAGCAGCTCGAGAAAGGTCGGTGTGGTGCCGTAGAGCAGCGGCCGGCCCATCCCCTCGCTCCGCCCGACGACTTCGATCAGGGCGCGCTCCTGCAGGCTGCGGAGCACACCGCCGGCGGAGACCCCACGGATCTCCTCGATCTCGGCCCGCCCCACCGGCTGCCGGTAGGCGATCACCGCCAGAGTCTCCATCGCCGCCGTCGTAAGCCTCGGCGTGCGTACCGCGAACTGGGCCCGCTCGATCGCTTCGGCAAACGCCCGCCGGGTCAGGATCTGGTAGCCACCGGCAATCTCGGCGACCTCGACCGCGTGACCGTCGAAGTCGTAGTGCTCGCGGAGTTCCTCCAATGCGGTGCGCACGTCGGCCAGAGCCGATTCCGGCTCAAGGGTCTGAAGCTCCTCGACCGTGATCGGCCGGTTGGCCGCGAACAGAGCGGCCTCAATCAGCTGCGTCAGCGGCTTCACTGCCGGGCTCCGATTCGGTGGGTTGGGGAAGCATCTCGAACGCGGGAATGGCCCGGCGGATCAGGAACGAGCCGAACGACTCGGACTGAGCCACCCGGAGCCACCCCCGGCGCGCCAGCTCCAGCACCGCCAGCAGGGCGGAGAGCACATCGACGATGGACGGCCGGGCGCCGAGCAGGTCGAGCCAGCTGAATTCCTCGCGCTCCGCCAGCATCGCCTCCAGCCGGAGCACTGCCCCTTCGGTGTCGAGCGGACGCGGCACGACGCGATGCAACACCGGCGTCGGGATGTCGGCCACGACCTTCTCCACCGCCTGCAGCAGCTGCAGCAGGTCGATGGTGAGCGGCACCTGCGGCAGGTCGGGGGGCGGTGGAAGGAAACCGCGGGGAAGCTGGTCCGCTCGCCGCGCCGCCGCCCGCTCCAGCCATCCCGCCACTTCGCGGATCAGCTGGTACTCCAGCAGGCGGCGCACCAGCTCGTGCCGTGGGTCCTCCCAGTCATCCTGCCCCTCCCGCCTGGGCAGCAGCATCTGGGCCTTGAGCCTGATCAGCCGGCCGGCCATCTCCAGGTAGTCCGCCGCCTGGTTCAGCCCGAGGTCGTGGATGACCCGCAGGAACTGGTCGGCGATGCGCGCCACCGGGATGTCGGCGATGTCGATCTGCTCCTCCCGGAGCAGGTGCAGCAGCAGGTCGAGCGGGCCGGAGAACGCGTCCAGCTGGACGACGAATCCGGGCTCGGCGCCCAGCGCTCTGGTCGGGGCGGAGGAGGAGGTCATCGAACCGTCAGATCCCAGATCCGTCCGATGCCGAACGGGGCGAGCACCTGGTACATCATCCCGAACCCCCACCGAGCCGGGGCGAGGAAGAAATTGGTCACCCCGGGAAGGAAGATCAGCACCACCATGAGCGGAATGAACCCGAGCTGCTCCACCCGCCGGTACTTCAGGCCGAGTTCCGGCGGCAGGAAGTGATAGAACACCCTGGAGCCGTCGAGCGGGGGGATCGGGATGATGTTGAAGAAGCACAGCACGAGGTTGAGGTAGATCCCCCAGGACATCATGCGCTGGAGAATGCCGACTCCGTCCCCCACCGCCGGGAGGACCCGGGCCACGCCGGACAGGCCGATGAACACCGCCGCACAGCCGAATGCCAATGCCAGGTTGGTGATCACCCCCGCGGACGAGACGATGATGTCGCCCCGGACAAAGTTCCGGAACTTCCGGGTCTCCACCGGCACCGGCTTGGCGCCGCCGAACGCGAACGCCCCTCCGCTGCCGAACCAGAGGATCGCGGGGAACAGCAGCGTCATCCAGGGGTCGATATGAGGGATGGGGTTGAGGGTCACCCGGCCCAGCATGTAGGCGGTGTTGTCACCCTGGGAGAGGGCGGCCCGCGCGTGGGCGTATTCGTGAGCCACCAGCGCGAAGATCAGTACCGGCAGCGCGAGGATGAAATCGGACATTCAGAGGGCGGAATCTACACCCCGGGGCTGATCCCTGAAACCCGTCCCCCGCTTGACCTTGCCCCCTCCGGTGCCTAGCTTCCGCCCTCTTCCGCCGGCCAGTGCGGCCGGCCCTGACGCCCAGACTCGAGGTAGTTCGTGCCCCGTACCGCATCGGCCAAGAAAGCACTCCGGAAGTCCCGCGCCGCCAACGAGCGCAACCGCCCCCGTCGAACCCAGCTCCGCACCGCCATCAGGAAGGTGCGCGCCGCCGAGACGAAGGACGAGGCTCAGAAGGCGCTCGCCGAGGCGATCCGGCTGCTCGACCGGGCGGGCCGCAAGAACCTGGTCCACAAGAACAACGCCGACCGGACCAAGAGCCGCCTCACCAAGGCCGTCGCCGCCAGGAAGTAGGAGATCCCTGCCGAGACAAGACCCCGGACCTGGTCGGTCCGGGGTCTTTTGCTTCCCGGAGATGGCGAGAGCGCTACAGCGTGGCCAGCTCCGCCCCGCAGCGCTCGCAATACCACTCCGTCGGCCGGTTGAGCGTCCCGCACTCGCCGCACTTGAGAGTCTTGGGGGCAGTGGAATGACCGCTGCTGTTGCGGTCCTTGGACTCTGGCGCCGGGGTCCCCGCGGGCGCCGGCTCGGCGGGGGCTGGCGCATCCGCGGGGGGCTTGGCGAACGACCCGCTGCTCCGGGTGCGGCCAGCGGTCGAGGAGAGGCTTTCAGCGTCGGTCACCGACTTGAGAAAGGCCAGCTCGTCGAGCTTGCCGCCGGTCTCAGGCGCCGATTCCGGGCCCTTCCCCGACGGGAACCAGAGGGTGCGGCCCTGCTCATCCTTGCGGGGGGCCCCCTTCTTCGCCGCCGCCTGGCGAGAGGCGGACTCGGGTTCCTCAACGGGAGGCGCCGCGGCGGCCTTCGGAGGGGCGTGAGTCTCGATCAACGGGGCCGGCGCGGGCGGGGGTGGCGGCGCCACCGCGGGTACCGAGATCGCCACCGGCCCCGGACGAGCCGGCGCGCGGACCGTGGCGAGCACCTCGTTGAGGCGGGCAATCTCCTGATGGGTCTGGTCCAGCTGCTCCTTCACCTGGGCCATGCTCTTGAGCAGCTCGGTGCGGATCCCCTCCCACTTGAGGTCGTCGTATTCCCCGACGACGTGCCGGATCTCGGATTCCGAGTATTGCTCCTTCAGCTCTGCTTCGGTGGCGGCCAGCCCCGCCGCCCTCGAGGTGTTGGTGGCGACCTGGCTCTCCAGGGCCGAGGTGTGGGTGCGGAGCTGCTCCACCACGGTCTGGAGCCGGCGCTCGTAGTCGGCGCGGACCCGGGAGCGCACCGCTTCGGGCACGTTCCCGGCGGCCTCCCCGCTCGAGTTGAGCCGAGTCAGCCACCCGACGAACTGCGCCCGCTCCCGGAGCAGTTGCTCGA
Organism: Gemmatimonadota bacterium; assembly: GCA_029884275.1. GTDB lineage: Bacteria > Gemmatimonadota > Gemmatimonadetes > Gemmatimonadales > GWC2-71-9 > JADJOM01. The sequence continues at coordinate 5,457 of JAOUIC010000101.1, forward strand.
TCGGGGTATCACTCCCGGCAGTCGGCTTGGGCATCTCCCGGTCATCCTCCCGGCCGCGTCAGTTCGGCGACCTGGGCTTCAGTGAGTGGCGTGACACTCCCCACGCTCCGGGCGGCAAGGAGGATCCTGGCCGCGTGCTCCATGGTTTCCATTCTGATCTGCGCCAGCTGCAAGCTGGCCCCCCAGGTCACGGCGCCATGATTCGCCAGCAACACCCCGCCATGATCCCGCAGGTAGGGAACCACACCGTGCCCGACCGCGGGCGTGCCCGGCGTCGCGTATCGAATCACCGGCACCGCACCCAGCAGGATCGCCGACTCCGGCAGCACATTCCCCGGAATCCCCACCCCCGCGACGGCAAAGCCCGTCGCGGTCGGAGGGTGGGCGTGGACCACTGCCCCAACGTCATGCCGCTCACGGTAGATCCGCAAGTGCAAATCTAACTCGGTCGACGGTGCCCGAAAACCGCCAAGCTGGTCCCCTGAGAGAGAGACCAGCGCCAGGTCCGCAACCTCCAGGTCGGCCTTGGGCAGTCCCCGCGGAGTCACGACCAGGCGGTCGTCACCCACCCGGACCGAGATGTTGCCGTCGGCGCCGGCGATCAGCCCGGCCGCCCAGAGCCGCCGGGCGCAGGCGACGATCGCGCACCCCGCCTCGCCAGCCGAGGGCCGGGCCGGATCAGCCCCCGTCACGCTGGAACACCACCTTGCCCCGGACGATCGTGAGGTCGGCCCGGCCGAAGAGCCGCCGTCCCCCGAACGGGGTGTTGCGGCTCTTGGAGTAGAACCGGCTCGGATCCACCGTCCACTCCGCCTCGGGATCGAGGATCACGAGGTCGGCCGGTGCCCCGACCGCAAGGCTGCCGCCGGGGAGGTGGAACAGTTGTGCCGGGAGCGTGCTCATCCGGTAGATCAGGTCGGGGAGCGAGATCAGGCCCGGTCTGACCAGCTGGGTGATGGCGAGCCCCAGCGCCGTCTCCAGCCCGATGATCCCGTTCGGCGCCTCGTCGAACTCGCGTTCCTTGGCGTCGTAGTGGTGCGGGGCGTGGTCGGTCGCGATGACGTCCACCGTACCGTCCTTGAGCGCCCCCTGCAGCGCCTCGACATCCGCCTCCTCGCGCAGCGGCGGGTTCATCTTGGCGTTGGTGTTGTAC
>JAOUIC010000102.1 GCA_029884275.1 Gemmatimonadota bacterium
GAGGTCCACCGGCGAGTTGTTCACGGCAACGCGGGCGCGGCCGTCCTGGGGGCGCAGCCGGTCGGCGATGTCGAGTCCGGAGATGATCTTGATGCGGGAGATCAGCGGGGCCCCGGCGGCCCGGGGGATGTTCATCACCTGGCGGAGCACGCCGTCGATGCGATATCGCACCGCGACGCCGGCCTCGCCGGGTTCGATGTGGATGTCGCTCGCCCGCGACACGATGCCATCCGACAGCAGCAGGTCCACCAGCCGCACCACCGGCCGCTGGGCCGCCTCCTCCGCGGAGGCGGCGAGGTCGGTGATGCCGTGGTCGTCCGCGAGCTGGGTCACCTGCAGCCCTTCGTCCATGCCACCGAGCAGCTGGGCCATCACATCCGGACTGGTGGTGCCGGCGCTGGCGCCGCCGCGGTACAGCTCCTCGAGTTTCCCGCGAATCTGGGCCGGGGAGCAGAGGAACGGCCGGACCTCCCGCCCGGTGGCGAAGGCGAGATCCTTCTCGGCGTCGATGTCGAACGGATTGGCCGTGGCGATTTCGATGACGGAGTCGGTCATCCGGATCGGCAGGATGTTGTAGCGGCGGACCAGCGGCTCCGGAATCGACTCCCGGCCGGCGGCATCGAGCAGTCCGAGGTCGGCGACGGGAAGGCGGAATCGCTGCGCCGCGGCGTGGAGGACCTCCTCATCCTTGGCGAGCTTGCGCTCGACCACCAGGGCCCAGAGTGACCGTGGCTCCGCCGGTTGTTCCTGCCGCAGGGCGGCGACCTGATCTGCGGTGAGCAGCTTTTCCAGGGTTGCGAACAACCACTCGTCTACGAACGGCATGGACACCCTTCTTAGCAGCGATTCGCGGCCGCACGGCACTCCTGAACCCAAGGGGAAAGTACCCCGGCCGCGCCCGTCAGGCCACGGTCTAGAGGATGTCCCACCATTCCCGCGAGAGGTCCACCGACAGCCCGAAGTCTCCCGTGTGCAACGACACGCCCCCCTCGATCCTGAGGAGCTGGTGAAAGAGCTCCAGCGCCAGCCCCGCGACAGTCCGGGGAGTCGGAGTCGGGCGCCAGGGCAGCGAATCCCCGGGAATCCCCGCCGCGGCCCCGACAGCCAGGAAGGGTGCGAGGATCGCGGTCCTCCCGGTCGAGACGAAATCACCCAGCGGGAGGGAGGGGACGGGAAGCCCGAGCCGGTATTCGAGGCTCACCAGCGCGCTCCGCAGGCCGCCCCATTCGCGGAACGGTTCGCCCGGCAGCGTACCCCAACCACCCAGCGCGAAGGTCCGGTAGGCGGGGAGATCGGCCGTACCCGCCCCCGCCTGCACTTTGAGGTCAGCCACCCCTGGCCCGGCCGGCACCCGCCACTGGATGAAGGCGTCTCCCCGGAAGTAGTCGCGGTCGCCGCCGCCACCCTCGCCGCGCACCTCGGCGACCAGCCCGCTGGTGCGGTCGGCCGACGCGGTACGGTATTCCAGCGCCAGCCGCCCGACACCGAGACGACCGGCGCCGAGCGGAGGGTTGGGCCGGTAGCGGCCGGTGGCCGGACTGGCAGCGGCGTCTATGGACTGCGATCGCTCGAAGCCTCCCGAAAGCCGCAGGCGCACGGCGCCACCGAGCCGCCGGGCGGCTTCGAGCGAGGCGCCATCGAGAAGCACGTAGTCGCCATAGTCGTTGCCACCCTCCTGGGCCAGGAGGGAGTTCATCAGGCCCGAGATGACCGGGCGGTCCGCGAGGTCCCGGATGGCGCGGCCCGCCGAGAGCCCGAGAACAGTGCCGCGCATGGCCGCCTCGACTGTGACATCGCCGGTGAACCGCTGATCGGCGGTGCCGTACGCCACGCGAGGCCGGACGACGGTCGCCCCGGACGGCCGGAGGGCGAGCCCGGCGCCGAGGGTGAGCCCCTGAACCCGGTTGACCCGGAGCACGTCGCTCACGCCGGTGATGCCCAGCCGGACCGGCGGCGCGGGGGCGGTCAGTCGTTCCGAGGTGATCCGCTCGATCTCTCTCCGGACCAGGGCGAGATCCTCCCGGGCCACCGGCGTGGCGGCCCCGGCGACTTCCTCCTCCAGGGACCGGGTCCAGCCGCCACCCGAATCGACCGGCGCGCGCATGCCACCGATGGCGGGACCCAGCATCACGGACCTCGGCACGACCGTGTGCAGCTGGTAGTCGCCGATCTCCCACCTGCCGCGGATGATCGAACGGGCCGGGAAGTCGAGCCACTCGACGCGGCGCCGAATCTCGATCTCCTGGCGGAACGGCAGCCACCAGCGCTCCTCGACCCGGGCGTTCTCGAGCACGACCGTGATGTCCTCGAGCGAGGGGTCCAGATAGGCCGCGGGTGTGAAGCCGAAGCGGAGGCGAACCAGGTCTCCGGTCACCGCGTCCAGCGACAGGGTGCCGACGATGCGGGAGGCGCCGCGGTCTCGCGGCCGCACCTCGAGCTCGTGGACCGTGAGCAGGGTGTCCCGGCTCCGGACTCGAACCGAGTCGATGAGGCGGTAGTCGTAGTTCGCCGGGCCGGGCGGCGCGAGGGGGTGCATGACATCGCGAACCTCGTCGCCTCCCCCGAGCCGGATCCAGTCGCCGAAGTTGTCGGCGACGATGCCCAGGTGGTCCCGGTGGTACCTGATGTCGGTCGGGAGCCATCGCCCATCACGCCAACCCCGGATGACCTGCTTGCTGGGGCCCGGGGACTGCCAATACACTTCGACCTCGAGTTCGTCGGCCTTGACCAGTCGTGGGGGGATGAGCGGCTCGCGGCCGGCCTGAGCCAGGAACAGGACGAAGCCGTGCGCCACCGTCTGGTAGCTCGCCAGGCTGCTGTCCGGCTCGGCGCGCTGGCGCGCGGCGATCGCCCGGGCGACGAGCGACATCGTCTCCGGCGCGTTCCACTCCCCGGACGACTGGGCGACGGCCGGGCCGGCGCGGCAACAGAGCGCGACCAGCAGGCGGAACATCACCCCGGTTCGCAGGATCAGCATGGCAGATACTGGTTCGCTCTCGCGACGCACCTGGGCAATTACGCTCGCCGCGGCTGGGCTGGCAACGGCGCTGGCTCCAGGCTGCGCCAGGCCGGGCACGGGCGCGTCCAAGGCGGAGCTGGCCGGGCAGCCGACCGGCCGACTGCCACCGGATCGGGTCTACCTCATGGAAATGTCGGGGATCCCGGCCGGGGACACGACGGTCGTCTTGCTGGCGGGCGAGGCGCGCACCATCCTGCTGCAGCACGGCCCGCCGGACAATACCGTCTTCGCCGAAGTCGCGTTTCCGCGCGGCTCGTTTCCCGAAGCGAGCGACTCCGTGACGGTGACCCTGCGCCCGCGTCCGGGGGTGTATGGCCTGGAGCTGGAGATGCCCGGCCCGCCGGGACCCGGCGCGACCATCCGGTTCCGGTATCCGATTCACTTCGCCCCGCCGCGGGCCGCCGAGCTGCAATACGGGAACCGGGCGCGGATCGAGGCGGCCCTCGTCATCGGCCGGGTGCTGGAGGACGGGAGGATCGGGCTGCTGGCCTCCTCCCGTCCCGCCTCCGACAACCTGCAGGCCCCGGTGGTCGGCGCCGGGACGTTTCTTCTGATCGCGCCGCGATGAACCGCCCCGCGCCTGCGGACCCGCGGCGGGACCGCTAACTTCCCGCTCCATGTCGCTGCAGGATTTTCTCCGCCGGGCCACACCCGGAATGGTGCCGGTCACCCGCCAGGTGGTCCTCGACGGGGACACCCCGGTCTCCGCCTTCGCCAAGCTGCACCGGGGACCCCACGGGTTCCTGCTGGAGTCACTCGAGGGTGGAGAACGGTGGGCGCGGTACACCTTTCTCGCCACCGATCCGCGCGAGGTCTACGCCTACCACGGCCGGGAGGTGCGACGCTGGCACGAGACGGCCGGCTGGTCTGTGGTCGCGACCGATGCGGCGCCGCTCGCCCACATCGGCGAGCTGATGCGGCGGCATCCGCCGGTCCGTCTGCCCGGCCTGCCGCGGTTCACGGGGGGAGCGGTGGGCTTCGTGGGCTATGACGTGGTGCGCAGCATCGAGCACCTCCCCGCGGCGCCGGCGGACGACCGGGGCCTTCCCGACGCCCACCTGATGATCGCGGACACGATCCTGGTTCTCGACAACCTGTACCAGCGCGCCACGATCATCGCGAGCGTCGAGGTGACGGCCACGATGGACGAGGCGGCCCTCACCACGGCGTATCGGGCCGCCGAGTCGCGAATCGAGGAGTGGCTAAGCCGGCTCCGTGCTCCCGCCTCGCTGGCTCCGCTCGAGATCGAGGCGAAGCCCGTCCCGACGGCGTACCGGAGCCCCTTCCCCGACCGGGCCTTTCAGGCCGCGGTCGGGCGCATCAAGGAGTACATCCTGGCGGGAGACACCTTTCAGACGGTGCTGTCGCGCCGGCTGGACCTGGCGGCGCCCGATCCCTTCCTGACTTATCGCTACCTCCGCGCACTCAATCCGGCGCCGTATCTCTACTACCTGCACTGCGACGACGTGCATGTGGTCGGCTCGTCGCCCGAGGTGCTGGTCCGGGTGGAAGGGCGCGAGGTCACCGTGCGCCCGATCGCGGGCACCAGACCGAGAGGGGAGTCGATCGAGGAGGACCAGGCGCTGCAGGCGGAGCTGGAGGCCGACCCCAAGGAGCGGGCCGAGCACCTGATGCTGGTCGACCTGGGCCGCAACGATGTGGGACGAGTGGCTGCCTACGGCACCGTCCGGGTCACGTCGTTCCTGACGGTGGAACGCTATTCGCACGTGATGCACCTGGTGAGCGAAGTGCGCGGCACGCTCAGGCCCGGCCTCGACGCGCTCGACGCGCTGGCGGCGTGCTTCCCCGCGGGAACGGTGAGCGGCGCCCCGAAGGTCCGCGCCATGCAGATCATCGACGAGCTCGAGCCGACCAGGCGCGGCCCGTACGCCGGGGCCGTCGGCTACATCGGCTGGGGTGGGGAGTCGCTGGACACCGCCATCGCGATCCGCACGGTCGTCATCAAGGGCGGTCGGGCCTGGGTGCAGGCGGGGGCCGGGATTGTGGCGGATTCGGATCCCGACGCCGAGTGGCGGGAGACGGAAGCGAAGGCCGGTGCGGTCCTCGCCGCGCTGAGTCTCGCCACGGGACGCGATCGTTAGCGTCCGCCGTCGGGCGCGCTTACATTGACTTGCCCATGTCCTTCAAGCTCATCTCAGTCGCCGGGGACCAGAATTTCGAGCTGACCGCGGACCGGATGTACCTGGTCGGGCGGGCGGTGACGAGCGACATCCCCATTTTCGATCCCACGATCAGCCGCAAGCACGCCGAGCTCCACGTCACCCCGGCCGGCGTGACGATCAAAGACCTGGGCAGCTCCAACGGCACGCTGGTCAACGGCACGCGGGTCACGGAAGGCCGGGCCGGCCCGGGAGACGCGGTCACGTTCGGCAAGGTGCTGTTCCAGCTCGAGGCCACCGAAACGCCCTCGTCGAAAGCCCAGGGACCGGCGGGGGCCGCCGCCATGCCCGGCGGAACGATCGTGCGGCAGGTGGCGATCAGCGGCGGCATCCCGGCGGTGCTCGCCGGCGAGACCGCGCCCGAACTCGCGAAGGGTGATGCGGCCGGCGGCCAGCTCAAGGTGGCCGCCGCCAGCAGCCAGGAGCGTATCGCGCGGAAGCTCTCGCTGCTGCTCGACGTGTCCCAGAAGCTGTCGGGCGAGCTGGACCTGGACAAGCTGCTCGAGCGGGTGGTGAGCACGACCTTCGAGGTCATGAACGTGGACCGCGTGTCGGTGCTGCTGATGACCGAGTCGGGCGACCTCGTCCCCCGCACCTCGAAGAGCCGCCTGGGCGACGCGGTGACCCACCACGTGCCCCGCTCGATCGCGCGGCAGGCGGTCAGCGACCGGGTGGCCATCCTGACCGACAACGCCGCGGCGGACGACCGCTTCAAGGGCGGCCAGTCGATCCTGGTGCAGAGCGTGCGGAGCGCCATGTGCATCCCGCTGATGGCCGGCGCGGAACAGGTCCTCGGGCTGCTCTACGTGGACAATCTCACCTCGACCAACTCGTTCAGCGACGAGGACCTGCAGTTCCTGATCGCGTTCGGCGGCCTGGCCGCGATCGCGATCAAGAACAGCCGGTTCGCGGAACAGATCCAGCGCCAGGCGATGGTGCGGTCCAACTTCGAGCGCTACTTCGCGCCCAACGTGGCGGCGGAGATCGCCCAGCAGCAGGGAGCGGTCAAGCTGGGCGGCGACAAGCGGCCGGTGACGGTGCTGTTCTCCGACATCCGCGGGTTCACCACGATGTCGGAGACCATGAGCCCGGAAGGAATCGCCGGCCTCCTGTCGGACTACTTCACCGAAATGGTGGACATCATCTTCTCCCACGGCGGTACGCTCGACAAGTTCATCGGCGACGCCATCATGGCGCTGTGGGGCGCGCCGATCGCCCATGCCGACGACGCCGACCGCGCGGTGCAGGCGGCGATCGCGATGCAGCGCGCCATCGCCGCGCTCAATGCGAAGTGGGAGAGCGAGGGACGGCCCAAGATCGGGGTGGGAATCGGGATCAACTACGGCGACAGCTTCGC
>JAOUIC010000103.1 GCA_029884275.1 Gemmatimonadota bacterium
GGGGCTCCACTGCGACGGTCACTGGTGCCGATCGGAGTGGGGCGGGAAGCGAAATATACGCCCGCCCTCCCGCCCCGCCACCTCCGCCGCCGGCCCGCCCTTCCCCCGCCAGCGGATCCCCCGCGGTCAGTACGCGGGCAAAATCGCGATGCAACGGCAGCAGCAGCAGCACAGCGACCAGCACATGCAGCAGGATCGAGGTCAGGACTCCGCTGGCACGGCGCGTGGGGCGTAGCGAGAAGGGGACGTAGCGGTACGTGCGGGACAGGATCGCCTCGTCAGGGTCTGGTCGCGCCTAGGGGACGTCGGTCTCGCTACTCACGCACACGGTGTGGCATGCGAAGGGCCGGTGGGGGCGCCCGTCCATCCCCGGCGCTCCCCCGGCCCCCTCGCGAAGCAGTCCACGGCGAGGTTACGGCGTCGCCGGCTTCTCCGCAGGAGTGAAGCCGATCACCTGCACCCCGGCGCCACGAGCAACATCCATCGCGTCGATCACTTCCTGATAGGTCCGCTCGCCGGCGGACTTCACGAACAGGAGCTTGGCCGGACGGTTGTCGAAGATCGCGTGGATCTGGGTGTCCAGCTGGTCGGGCGGCACCGGCTGGCTGTTGATCGCATACCCGCCGTCGGCGGTCAGTTCCAGCACGATCTGATTGGAGGCCGCCTGCGGCCGGGCCGCCGCGGTTTCCTGCGGCGGCACCTGGACATCGAGCGCCATGCGCGAGAGCGGCTGGGACACCATGAAGATGATGAGCATCACGAGCATGATGTCGATCATCGGGATGACGTTGGGTTCCGAGCTGACTTCACCCGGAGCTGATGAACTTCCACCGGCCATGTCAGTTCTCCTCTTCAGCGACCTGTTCGAACAGGCCACCCTGGACCTTTGGTTCCGTGATGGCGGCCATCACCCGGACCCCGGCGCGGCGGGACATCTCCACCGCCTCCTGGATCCGCTTGAACTTCAGGTTGTTGTCCGCCTTGAAGTACAGGATCTTGTCTTCGGACCGGGCGGCGTACATTGCCTTGAGCTGGTCCTCGAGCACCACCGGATCCACCGGCCCCTTCCCGTCGAGGAAGTAGTTCCCCGAGGCGTCGATGCCGAGGATGATCTCGTTCTCCCCCTCGGGACGGGCGTCGAGGTTCTGCCCCTTCGGCATGGTCGCCTTGAAGCCGGCGGCGATCAGCGGCGTCACGATCATGAAGATGATCAGCAGCACCAGCATGATGTCGATCATCGGAATCACGTTCGGTTCCGCCTTGACCGTGGTCCGGCCGGCGGCGGAGCTACCCGGCGACGTGGCCATGACCGGTCACCGCCTTCTGGGCCTGGAATTCCTTGGTGAAGATCGACCGCCCGAAGTCGCTGCCCACCTGCTTGATCAGGTAGTCGATCAGTTCCTTGGAGCTGTAGGTCATCTCGACCGTGAGGTTTTCGATCTTGGTGGTGAAGTAGTTGTAGAACCACACCGCCGGGATCGCGACCAGCAGGCCGAACGCGGTGGTGATGAGCGCCTCGGCGATGCCGGCCGAGATGCCGGCCAGGCCGCCCGAGGCGCCGGCGGCCGCCATGCCGGTGAACGCGGTCACGATACCCATCGTGGTGCCGAGCAGCCCGACGAAGGGGGCCGTGGCGCCCACCGTGGCCATGACGCCCATGCCCCGCTTGAACTCCGCCAGGGTGATCAGCATCTCCCGCTCCACCGCCCGCTCCGCCGAGTTGATGTCCGCGGAGGTCAGGGTGGCCTTGTCCTGGATCAGCGGCTTCACCTCGCCCAGCGCGCCTCCAAGCACCCGCGACACATGGCTCGCCTTATGCCGCTCGGCCAGCATCACGGCCTTGTCCATGTTCCCCTCGGTCAGGGCCCGGGAAAACTCGGGCACGAATTTGCGGGTCGCCGACTGGTTCTTGGCGATGAAGATCATCTTGGTGATCGCCACCGAGAGCGACCAGAGCGACATGATCGCCATGACCACGATGACGCCACGGGCGAACAGGCCCGCCACCTCCCACAGCTTGAGGATATCAACTCCGTGACTCATCTCGTTACGCCTCCGTGAAGTATGAGACCCGGCCGTCAGGACGGCCGGGCATGACAATCATCATCCGCCGACCTTGAACGACACCGCCTGCTGCACCAGGACACGCACCGGCTGGCCGCGCGACTTGCCCGGCTTGAAGGTGCAACCCGGGCTCAGGATGCCGGTCTTGGCCGGTTCCTCGAACGCTTTATGAGTGCTGCTGATGACCTTGATGTTGCCAGGGTCGGCGTGCCCATCGACGTTCACGACGAACTGCAGCACCACCCGGCCGGGGATCCCTGCCGACTGCATGACCGGCGGGTACTTGCCCTGGCAGGTGTGACCCGCGTTGACCTGGGGCGTCTCGTCTACCTCGGCAGCCAGGAAAACTTCGCCTTCGATGGTCGGGACCGGGCCGGTCCCGCCCGCCACGCCCGCCGCGATGCCACCCTCGACTCCCTTGCCGGTGAAGTCGCGGGGATCGAACCGCTCGGTCAGGTTCACCGGCGGGATCTCGGTCGGGATGTTCTCCGGCGGCAGGATCACCTGGAACCCCTGGGGCGGGGGGTTGGCGCTGATGACGACATTCTCCGGAATCTTCTCCGGCTCCGGCGGCGCCTCCGGTGGCTTCAGGAACACCATGGAGGTGTCCTGCACGATCTCGCGGACCACCTCGGCGGCGCCTTGCGTGGCCTTGATGGCACCAATGGCCAGGGCCACGTGAACCACCGCGGAGACGACCGACTGGGTGAGCGTGTTCTGTCGCTTCCGCTTGGATTCGATCAGGTTTTCAAACACGGACGACCCCTCCCGCTTCAGGCTGATGAAGGACGCGCTCCAAGCTACCGGGGCGCGATGGCAGCGCCAGCCCGGCGAGATGACAAATCCATGACAACCCGGTTAGCTGATCTGTTCATCGGGGTCTCCGCCGCGGCTTCGCCGGAGAGCCAGGCCATGAGGGACACCCCTCACGTAAGCCCTTGCCGCCAAGTCAGCTGGCACCGGCCCCGGTCGCGCCGGCCGACGCCTCGCCGGATGCCGCGCGCGGCAGGGTGACCGTGAAGGCGGTGCCACGTCCCTGCCGGCTCTGGACGGTGATGCTTCCACCGTGCGCCTCCGCGATCCACTTGGTGATCGCCAGCCCGAGGCCGGCGCCAGGGTGCTCCCCGGTCCGTGACCGCACCGCGTCCACCTGGAAGAACCGGTCGAAGATGTGCGGCAGATCCTTCGATGGGATACCCACGCCGGTGTCGCCGACGATGATCGCCGCATGGTCGCCCTTGTCCACCAGCCCGAGGCTGACCTTGCCGCCCGGCGGGGTGAACTTGATGGCGTTGGTCACCAGGTTGAGCATGAGTTGCCGGATGCGGCTGCGGTCCACCTTCAGCATCACCGCCGCGGGCGGCACTTCGGTCCGCACCGCGATCTGCCCCTCCTCCCCGAGGATGTTGGCGGTCTCCGACGCCTCGTTGACCAGCTCGCGCAGGTCGCAGGCGGCCAGCGTGAGGTTGGCGCGTCCCTCATCGGCCCGGGCGAGGGTGAGCAGGTTCTCGACCAGTTCCGTCATCCGGCGGACCTCGTCCAGCACCTCCTCCAGGGACTGCAGGGCGTCGGTCGGGGTCCCGGCTGTGCTCATGGCCCGCTCGACGCCGGCGCGAAGCACCTGGAGCGGGGTCTTCAGCTCGTGGCTGGCGTCGGCAGTGAAGCGGCGCAGGGAATCGAAGCTCTCCTCGAGGCGGGCCAGCATCCGGTTCGTGGTGTTCGCGAGGCGCGCCAGTTCGTCGGCCGAAAAGGGGACCGCCAGGCGGCGATGCAGGCTCCGGCCGTCGGTGATGGCCTCCAGCTCGTCCACCATGGTGTGGAGCGGGCGGATGCTGGCATCGGCCAGCCAGTACCCCAGGGCGATGCTCAGCAGCAGCACCACCGGCGCGACCAGCAGCATCGTCTGCAGCAGCGACTGCGGGCCGAACGGGACCGCGCCGACAGGTGCCGCAACCAGGAGCACCGCCGGCCGGTCCCAGACCCCGTTGAGCGGCACCTTGGCGTAGCGCACCCCCTGGCCGCCCCCTTCGCCGACCTGCCCGGTCCGGACCAGGGTGCCCTGGGATTCAATCGCGGCGCCCACCGCCTCGGTGATGCGGTCGATGCTCACCCCGCGGGCGGCGGCGTTCCGGAAAATCGGCGCCCCGTCCGGGTCGAGCACCAGGACGTAGTCGCGAATACCGTCGAGATACCCCCCGACCGCGTTGACCAGGGTCGGAGTCTCCCCCTGGCCGAGGGTGCGGCCGAGCCGACTCTGGAAGGACACGAAGTACTGCGCGGCGAGATTCCCCTCGAGGACCAGGCGCTCGTCGATTTCCCGGAGCGCCGATCGTCCGCGCTCGAGATACAGCGCCGTCCCGAATGCCCCCAGGGAGAGGAGCAGCGCGACGGAGTACCAGACGGTAAGCCGGCGGCGAATGCTGGTCATGCAGACCTCGGATGGTGAAAGACGGGGCGTGCGCGTCCGGTCATGCCTTGATGACGTACCCCACGCCGCGGACCGTGTGAATCAGCTTCGTGACATGCCCGGCGTCAACTTTCTTGCGGAGCCGGTTGATCACCACATCGACGATGTTCGTGCCGGGATCGAAGTGATAGTCCCACGCGTACTCGGTGATCAGCGTGCGGGACATGACGCGCCCGGCATGGCGCATCAGGTATTCCAGCACCGCATACTCCTTCGGGGTCAGGTCGATGCGGCGGCCCGCCCGAGCCACCTCGCGGCTGCCCAGCGTCAGTTCGAGATCGCCCACCCGGAAGCTCTTCGGCGCGATCTGCTTGGGCCGCCGCCCCAGCGCCTCCACCCGAGCCAGCAGCTCCTCGAAGGCGAAGGGCTTGGTGACATAGTCGTCGGCGCCGCCACGGAGCGCCTCGACCTTGTACTCGATCGAGTCCTGCGCCGTGAGCATCAGGACCGGGGTGCTCACCCCCCGGTCCCGGAGGGTGCGCAGCAGCTCGAGGCCGGTCATGCCCGGGAGACGGATGTCCAGAATCAGCAGGTCGTAGTTGCCCGCGGTGGCCGTGGTCAGCGCTTCCGAGCCGTCGGCAACCAGGTCGGCGTGAAACCCCTGTTCCTGGAGCCCGCGCTGGACATACGGGCCCACGGTCCGGTCGTCTTCCACGACCAGGATCTTCATGTGGTCTCCCCAGCCCCGGTCTCGGTCGGGGACGGGCGCTCCCCGAGCACCGGGAGGAAGACGCGGAACAGCGAACCGCGGCCGGCCTGGCTCTCCACCTCGATGCGGCCGCGGTGGTCGGCCACAATGCCATAGCAGATCGAGAGTCCCAGACCGGTGCCCCGGCCGGGTGGCTTGGTGGTGTAGAACGGCTCGAAGATCTTCGCCAGATCGTGCCGGGGGATGCCGGCGCCGGTGTCCTCGATCTGGATCTCCAGTTCATCCCCGTTCACGGCGCCGGGCAGGGTGCGGATCGTGAGCGAGCCTCCCCCCTCCATGGCATCGAGCGAGTTGAGCATGAGGGCCATGAACACCTGGATGAGCTGCTCTGGATTGGCCAGCACCGGCGGCAGCTGGTCGCTGATCTCGCGGCGCACCTCGATCTTCTTGAACCGCTCGTGATGCTTGAGGAGGAAGAGGGTGTCCTCCAGCAGGTGGCCGATGTTCACCGGCGACTTGGCCTTGCCCTTGGGCCGGCTGAAGTCGAGCAGGCCGTCCACGATGCCCTCGCAGCGCTGGACCTCCTTGTCGATGATGTCGAGATATTCCTCCAGCTTGGCCCGATGCTCGGGCGCGACCTCGTCCTCCACCTGGTTGTGCAAGGCGGCGATGCAGGCGCCGATGGTGGCCAGCGGGTTGTTGATCTCGTGCATGATCCCGGCCGCGAGCTGCCCGATGGCCGCGAGCTTCTCGCTCTGCATGATCCGCTGCTGAACGACGTGCGCATCGGTGACATCCTCGCCGATCGTCAGGACGTGGCTGATGCCCTGGCCCTCCTGCCGCATCGGAACCTTGCTGATGCGGTAGTACTTGGTGTCCGGACCGACCTCGACCTCGATCTCGATCTGCCGGGTCTGCCCGGAAGCGAAGACGTCGTCGATCTCGGTCCGCATCTGGCCCGCGTTCTGGCGCGTCAGCACCTCGAACACCGGCCGGCCCACCACTTCGTCGCGCCGCAGGCCCTGGGTGCCGAGTTCCCGCTTCCGGTTCCAGATCTGGATTCGGTACTCCCGGTCCACCACGTACAGTCCGACGGGAAGACTGTCGATGACCAGGGTGATGAACCGGCGCTGCTCCTCGATTTCCCGCGACCGGAGGGCGACCTCGTAGGCCAGGTCCTCGGAGAGTTCGATGGAGGCGAGGAAGGGGGCGAGGATGTTCGCCACCACCGGAAGGATGGCCTCGGTCACGTCGGCCGCGGGTGGGGGGCGGAGCTCCAGGGTGCCGAGCCGCTCCCCCTCGTGCAGCAGCGGCAGCCGCAGATTCGGCTGGTCGGTCTCGGGCAGGATGGCGACCGCCCGGGAGGGCCGGG
>JAOUIC010000104.1 GCA_029884275.1 Gemmatimonadota bacterium
GCTGGTGGGCGGACGGACCGTAGTCGCCGACATCGGGGGAGGGAGTCTCGAGCTGATCAGCGCGGTGGACGGCCTCATCGAGCACACCCTGTCGCTCCCCTTCGGCGCCGTCCGCCTCACCGACCTCCACCTCGACGATGGCCGCGACCAACGCGACACGGTGCGCCGCCTTCGGGAGTATCTCGGCCGCCAGTTCCGGCGCAAATTGCCGATTCGCGACTGGGCGGCCCCGGTGCTGATCGGGTCGGGAGGCTCCTTCACCAACCTCGCCAGAATGGCCGCGGCGCGCCGAGGCCTGTCAGCGGGCGATCCGGTGCACGGCGCGACCGTCACCATCGCCGAAGTCGAGCACATGCTGGACTGGCTCAGCAGCATGAGCCGCGAGAAGCGGAGCCAGGTGGAGGGCCTCAACCCTCTGCGCGCCGACATCATTCTTGCCGGACTCGCCGTGACGGCGGAACTGCTCGAGCGCGTCGACGCGCGGGAAGTGAAGATCAGCGCCTTCGGCCTGCGTGAAGGGCTGCTGCTCGAGATGGTGAGCGCCAATGCCGCCCCGGCGGCGGTCGAACCGCTGAGGCTGGTCCGCGAATTCTCCGAGCGGTGCTATTCGGACCGCCGCCACGTGGAGCATGTCCGCCTGCTGGCGCTCAACCTGTTCGACCTCCTGGCCGACAAGCTCGACGCCTCGGCCGATGAGCGGTCGCTGCTGGAGTCCGCCGCGCTGCTGCACGACGTGGGACAGCTGGTGAGCTATCGGCGGCACCACCGGCACAGCTATCAGCTCATCATGCACGGCGAGCGGCTGCCGTTCTCGCCCCGGGAAAGACAGATCGTCGCGCTCCTCAGCCGCTATCACCGGCGCCGCGGACCCCGGAGGCGGCACCGGGAGTTTGCCGCCCTGCCCGCGACCGACCGCGCCGTCGTGCGTCGCCTCTCGGGCATGCTCCGCATCGCCGAAGGGCTGGACCGTGGCCACACCGCGATCGTGGAGAAGGTGTACCTCGAGCTCTGCCCGACCCGGCTGACCATCAGGGCCGTGCCGCGTTACGCCGGCGCCGATCTGTCGCTGGAGTGCTGGGGGGCCCAGGAACAGGCCGATGTGCTGGCCAGGGTCCTCGCGCGAGAGGTGGTCATCGAGCCAGCGCTGGACGAAACGGCAGCCACCAGCCGCTAGCGAAACAACTCCTCCAGGGGCGGGGCGCCGGGGCCAAGCGCTCCAGTCCAGCCGGTGGCGGCGGAGGTGCCGATCCGGTCGGCCCCGGCCCGGAGCATGGCCACGGCCTCTTCGGGCCGCCGGATCCCGCCCGACGCCTTCACTCCCACCTGCTCGCCAGCCACCTCCCGAAGCAGCCGGACCGCCTCCGGTGTCGCGCCTCCGGCGGGGTGGAATCCGGTCGAAGTCTTGAGCATCCCGATTCCGGCCTGGATCGCGATGGTCCCGGCTCTCCGAACCTCCGCCGGCGTCAGCACCGCAGTCTCGAGGATCAGTTTCACCAGCCTGCCCGCGACCGCGTGGGTCACCACCGCGATCTCATCCGCCAGCTGCAGCCAGAGGCCGCCTCGAATCCAGCCAATCGGCGCCACCACGTCGAGCTCCACGGCGCCATCGGCGACCGCCAGGCGGGCTTCGGCCGCCTTGGCGGCGGACGTCGAGGCACCGAGGGGAAAAGCCACCACGGACGCCACCTTCACCGTGGAGCCGCCGAGGCGGCGGGCGCAGATGGCGACCCACTGCGGGTTGACGCAAACCGCCCCGAGGCCGAGCTCGCGCGCCTCGTCGCACAGCCTCAACACGTCATCGGCTGTGGCCTCGGGCTTCAGCAGGGTGTGATCGATCAGTGACCCGAGTCCGCGCTCGCCGGCACGGGCGGCCAGCCAGGGGGGAAGCGTCATCCGCGGTACCAGCGGGAGGCACGGTGCGCCGCGACCAGTTCGGGGTTTCGGAACAGCGGCGTGAGCAGGAAGCCCGCGGCGAACCCGCCGATGTGCGCCCAGAACGCCACGCCGCCACCCTCCGCCGGCCCGAACGCTCCCCCGAGCAGCTGAAGCAGGAACCAGTACCCCAGCATCCCGATGGCTGGCAGCGCGACCATGCTGGCATAGAATCCGAGGAAGACGAAGGTGTCGATCCGCGCCCGGGGGTAGAGCAGGATGTACCCGCCCATCACGCCTCCAATCGCCCCCGACGCCCCGACCATGGGGATGGCCGAGTCAGGACCGGAAAACACCTGCGCCGCCGCCGCCGCCAGACCGGACAGCAGGTAGAACACGACGAACCGTGCCCGACCCATCGAGTCTTCCACGTTGTTCCCGAAGATGTGGAGAAACCACATGTTGCCCAGCACATGGAGCCACCCGCCGTGGAGGAACATCGAACTGAGCGGCGCATACCAGGGCCACGCCCCCCCCACCATGCATCCCGTCTCGGGTCCCATCTCCAGTTGGGTCCCCGCCGGCAGGCGCTGAAGGAACTCTCCGGGTATGAGGCCCAACTCGCAGACCGACCGGCTGAGCCCTGGCTCGGTTCCCATTCCCTGGACCAGAAACCAGATTACGAGATTCGCCGCGATGAGCCCCCAGGTGACGACGGGCTGGCGGAGGGTGGGATTGTGGTCCCTGATGGGCAGCACGGCGGTGTCGCTCCGTTGAGTGGCTCGCTACAGGCGCTGGCAGGAGTCTACCCCGTGGGAAGAACCGCGCGAAAGCACCCTCCCCGGACTCGGGACCGCGTGACGCTGACGGATGCGCCGACAGCACCGGCAGGTCGCCGGCTTCCACCTGCCATTTCATGCCACTGTGGCAGGAAAGCCGGGTATGGGCCTTGCCCGATGGGCTGGGGGACATCCGCGTCCGTCACATCGCCGGTACCGGGCGCTCCGACAAGAACCGAGGAGACAAACACATGGGCTCGAAGATCATCGGGATTGACCTGGGCACGACCAACTCAGTCGTCTCGGTCATGGAGGGGGGCGACCCAGTCGTCATCCCGAACGCAGAGGGCGGCCGGACAACCCCGTCAGTCGTCGCTTTCACCAAGGACGGCGAGCGACTGGTCGGTCAGGTGGCGAAGCGGCAGGCGGTCACCAATCCCAAGCAGACCATCTTCTCCATCAAGCGGTTCATGGGCCGGCGTGTCGGCGAGGTAACGGAGGAATCGCGCCGGGTTCCCTACAAGATCGACGCCGGCGCGGGCGGTCTGGCGGCGGTGGAGATCGCCGGCAAGAAGTACACGCCGCCCGAGATCTCCGCGATGATCCTGCAGAAGATGAAGCAGACCGCGGAGGACTACCTCGGCCACACCGTCGAGAAGGCCGTGATCACCGTCCCCGCCTACTTCAACGACGCCCAGCGGCAGGCCACCAAGGATGCCGGCAAGGTGGCCGGCCTCGAGGTGCTCCGCATCATCAACGAGCCCACGGCGGCGGCGCTGGCCTACGGGCTCGACAAGAAGAAGGAGGAGAAGATCGCCGTCTTCGATCTTGGCGGCGGCACCTACGACATCTCGATCCTGGAGCTGGCTGAGGGGGTGTTCGAGGTCAAGAGCACGAATGGCGACACCCACCTGGGCGGCGACGACTTCGACCAGCGGCTGATCGACTGGCTGGTCGGCGAGTTCAAGCGGGACCAGGGCATCGACCTCTCCAAGGACGCCATGGCCCTCCAGCGTCTCAAGGAAGCGGCGGAAAAGGCCAAGATGGAGCTGTCCACGACTCAGCAGACCGACATCAACCTGCCGTTCATCACGGCGGACCAGTCGGGGCCCAAGCACCTCAACATCACGCTGACCCGGGCCAAGTTCGAGCAGCTGGTGGACGACCTGATCCAGCGGACCATTCCTCCGATGAAGCAGGCGCTGAAGGATGCCGGGCTCGAGCCTGGGCAGGTCGACGAAGTGATCCTGGTCGGCGGCTCGACCCGGATCCCGAAAATCCAGCAGATCGTCAAGGATTACTTCGGCAAGGAGCCCAACCGCTCGGTCAACCCGGACGAAGTCGTCGCCATCGGCGCGGCCATCCAGGGCGGCGTGCTGGGGGGCGAAGTGAAGGACGTCCTGCTGCTCGACGTCACTCCCCTGTCGCTCGGCATCGAGACGCTGGGCGGGGTCAGCACCGTCCTCATCCAGCGCAATACGACCATCCCGACCAAGAAGTCGGAGACTTTCAGCACCGCGGAGGACAACCAGACTACGGTGGAGATCCACGTCCTCCAGGGCGAGCGCCAGATGGCCCTCGACAACCGGACCATCGGCAAGTTCCAGCTGACCGGGATCCCGCCGGCACCGCGCGGCATGCCGCAGGTCGAGGTCACGTTCGACATCGACGCCAACGGCATCCTGCACGTGTCCGCCAAGGACAAAGCGACGGGCAAGGAACAGAAGATCCGGATCGAGGCCTCCAGCGGACTTTCCGATGCCGAGATCGACAAGATGGTGAAGAGCGCCGAGGCGCATGCGAGCGAGGACAAGCAGCGCCGGGACCAGATCGAAGCGCGCAACCAGCTGGACGGTCTGGTTTATAAGGTGGAGAAGGACAGCAAGGAGTGGGTCGACCGGCTATCGGCCGAGGCCAAGGCGCGGCTCGACAATGCGCTCGAGGGAGGCAAGGGCGCGCTCAAGACGGGTGATCCCGACCTGATCCGCCGGGCGCTGGACGAGCTGAACGGCGCCTATTCCGCCGCTGGCGCTTCGCTCTACCAGCAGGCGCAGGGAGCCCAGGAGGCCGGGCCCGAGGCTGGAGGCGCCGGCCAGGCGCAGGCCCCGAAGGAGGACGTGGTCGAGGCGGACTACGAGATCGTGGACGAAGGCAAGAAGTAGACGCAACGCCCGGGTGCCGTCCCATCATGCGACGGGGCGGCAGTCGGGGGCATCCTGCGGGGGAAGACCGATGGGGCGGACCCGGGGGGCCCGCCCCGTTCCGTCGGTCAGGGATTAGATTTGAGGTCGCGATTTCCGGAGAGTCCCATGTCGGTTCGTACGCTCAATTGGCTCAAGTTCGGCGGGCTGGTGACGCTCGCCTTCGCGCTCGGCCTGCTGTTCGCCGGGCTGCTCGACCTTCCCGACCGCTCGATGGCCCAGGATCAGGTGCGACCGGCGGCAGTGGAGACGGTCCAGGCGCCCGCCATCCCGGAGGCGCGGGTCCTGACCCAGCTGTCCGACGCGTTCGCTGCCGTGGCGGAGCAGGTGCGGCCCAGCGTCGTCTTCATCCAGTCGCAGCGGACCAGCCGCACCACCCGGATTCCGGAAGGAATGGAGCCGTTCTTCCACGACGGGGTGCCGCGGCGGCCGAATGTGCGGCGCGGCACCGGATCCGGGTTCATCGTCTCGGCGGATGGCTACATCCTGACGAACAACCACGTGATCGAGGGAGCGGACAAGGTCACGGTCCGCCTGTTCGACCGGCGCGAACTCATCGCCAAGGTGGTCGGGTCCGATCCGCTGACGGATGTCGCCGTGCTCAAGATCGAGGCCCCACGGCTCACCGCGGCCGCGTTCGGGAACAGTGACGGGACCCGGATTGGCGACTGGGTCCTGGCGGTGGGGAATCCGCTTGGCGATGCCTTCACCTTCTCCGTCACGTCCGGCATCATCAGCGGCAAGGGCCGGCGGCTGGATGGCCTGCAGCGGAGCCGGGCGGGGATCAGCGATTTCATCCAGACCGACGCGGCCATCAACCCCGGCAATTCGGGCGGGCCGCTGGTCAGCGCCCGGGGCGAGGGGATCGGCATCAACTCGGCCATCGCGAGCGAGACCGGCTATTACGCGGGGTACGGGTTCGCGATCCCGATCAAGCTGGCGCGGGTGGTGATGAACCAGCTGGTTGCGAGCGGCAAAGTGCAGCGGGCCGCGCTTGGCATCGAGGTCCGGGAAGTCAGCGAAAATGACGCCGCCTACGTGGGCCTCAAGGAGATCCGGGGTGTCGTGGTAGGCGGGTTCGGCGAGGGCACGTCGCCGGCGCGCGAGGCGGGGCTCGAGGCCGGAGACGTGATCGTCTCGATCGACGGGCAGGCCGTGAACTACGTGGCGCAGCTCCAGCAGCTGGTCGGCTTCCGGCGGCCGGGCGAAAGCGTGACGGTCGAGGTCGCCCGGAAGGGCGGCGCGCGGAAGACGTACAACGTCCGATTGATGGAACAGACCGGCGACACGGCGCCTTCGGAGCAGGTTGAGGAGGAAGCGGCCCCGGAGCCCGAGGAGGCAGCGAATTTCCAGCAGCTTGGCATCCGCGGCCGGACCCTGACCCCCGAGATGGTGGGGGAGCTGGAGCTTGGCCGGGATGCGCGCGGCGTGGCAGTGATGGAAGTGGATCCGAACGGCCCGTCCTATGGACAGCTGTTTTCGGCGGCCGATGGCGGGGCGGACATCATCCAGGCGGTCGAGGGCGCGGCGGTCCGGACTGACGGCGAACTCGCGGCCGCACTGCGCGAGGCCGGGCGAGGAACCATCGTGACCCTGAGGGTGTTCAACAGCCGGACGCGCCAGTCACGGATCGAGCGGATCCGGCTGGAGTAGCCCCCAGGCGGTTCAGAGACCAGTCAGCA
>JAOUIC010000001.1 GCA_029884275.1 Gemmatimonadota bacterium
GTCATCCGCTTGCCGTCAGGGTGGTCGGGAGGGACCTGGACTTCGAGGTCGCGCTGGTCCAGCGCCGGATCCGCGAGGGGGCGGTAAACGGTTTCCAGCGTGATCCAGCTGTGGCCCCGCCGGGCCGGATCGATCCATGCCCGCACCCTGACCACGTCGGAACCGAGCCGCCGTGCGCTGGTGGGCGCCTTGGTGGTCGCGTCGAACCACGCGGTCTCGATGTATCCGTCGCGCTCTTCCACCCGCGTGACCGGCAGCGAGTCGGCCTCCAGGATCTCGGACAGGACCCTGGTCGCGGTCGGGACATCGAGGAAGATCTCTTCGCGGGCGGCGCCCCTCACCGGCGGGAAGTTGGGCCGGGGCGTGTACGGCTGGCACCCGGTGATGGCGACGAGCAGCAGGAGCGCTGCGTGGGCAGCGACGAGCCGGATCATCGCCGGTCCGGTGATCCGGGTCATCGTGGTCCCTCGATGGCGCGGCGGACCTCGTCGAGGATCGAGCCCACCAGGCTGGCGCTTCCGCTTTGCAGCGCGTGCGCCGGCTTGATGGCGCCGCGCTCGAGATGGTCGAGTGCCCGCTCCAGGCCGAGCAGGGTACGCGCCGGGACCGGCCGGAACCGCTTGCTGATTCCCCACCCGGCTCCGAGCGCCAGGGGCAGTGGCGCGATCGCAATCAGCCAGAACGCCGAGAGGACGCTGAGCACCACAGTGGCGGCGACCCCCACCGAACCGACGGCGGCGATGCCGCCGATGTTCGCGGCCCGGACGGGGCGGAGATCCGCCGTCAGCGCCACGTGGCAGTATCCGGGCTCGAGCCTCGTGACCGTCGCGACGAGCGTGGCGGCGCGGGCGAGCATGAACTGGCGGTTCCGCCCGAACACGGCGCTGCCACGCTTGAGTGCGGCCTTCATGCCCCGGAGTGGCTCCCAGGTGATTCGGCCGGCCTGCTGGCGCTGGATGGTCAGGAGCTCCTCGTCCTCGACGTAGGCGATGAGCGCCCGTTCGACATCCTCGGGTTCTCCCCGCACGACCCGCTGGGCCGTCACGACCCCGTCGCCCATGGCGCGGTCGAGGAACCCGCGCGGCGGCGGGACCATGAGCCGGCCGCGCTCCTCGAGCAGCGCCTGGCGCAGGTAGGGCTCCGGGATGCCCACCTCGCGGCCCAGGGCGATCACCTCGTCGGGGGTGAGCGACTCCCCGATGTCGCGCTCGCCGGTCTGGAGTTCCGCGGCGCGCTGGATGATCCGTTCGATCGCGGCCCGGTCGACCCGGGCGGGGAGATGTTCGCTCATGCCAGCGCCTCGACGATGACCGCCTGTCCTTGTCCGCCGCCAATGCACGCGGCGGCGAGGCCGAGCCGCTTTCCGCTCCGTCGCAGGGCGTGCAGCAGGTGCAGGGTGAGCCGCGCCCCGCTCGCGCCGAGCGGGTGGCCGACGGCGATCGCGCCTCCGTCGACATTCGTGCGCGCGCGGTCCAGCCCCAGCTCGCGCTCCACGGCGAGGTACTGGGCCGCGAAGGCCTCGTTGATCTCCACCAGGTCCATGTCCTTGAGGCTCATCCCCGCCCGCTGGAGCGCCTGCCGGCTCGCCGGCACCGGCCCGATGCCCATGATGCCCGGGTCCACTCCGGTCACGCCCCACGCCACCAGCCGGCCGATCGGCCGGAGGCCGTGCGCTGCGGTGAATTCCGGCGAGGCCAGCACCAGCGCCGCGGCGCCGTCGCAGATGCCGGAGGCGTTGCCGGCCGTGACCACGCCGTCCTTCCGGAAGTACGGGGCGAGACGGGCCAGCCCCTCGGCGGTGGTGTCGGGGCGCCGGTGTTCGTCCTCGGCCCACGGCGCGGTCTGCCTTGTCTTGCGGTTGGTGACCGGGACCGGGACCAACTCATCGGTGAACACGCCCGCCTCCCATGCGGCCGCCGCCCGCTGCTGGCTCGAGAGCGCGACATCGTCCACCTCGGCGCGAGTGAGCCCGTGACGCTCGGCCAGCGCCTCGGCGGTCTCCGCCATCGAGCGGCTGCACCAGGAATCGCGCAGCGCCTCCCACAACAGGTCTTCGAGCGGGGAGGAGGCGCCGAGTCGCAGCCCCCAGCGCGCGCCCCGGACCACGTGTGGCGCCTGGCTCATGGATTCGGTGCCGCCGCAGAGGACGACCCGTGATTCCCCCAGCAGGATCTGGTGGGCCCCTTGGACGATCGCCTCGAACCCCGACCCGCAAAGCCGGTTGACCGTCACGGCTGGAGTCGAGATGGCGCAGCCGCTCCGCAGCGCGATGTGTCGCGTGAGGTAGATGGCGTCGGCGCTGGTCTGCAGCACGTTGCCGAACACGGCGTGGTCCACTGCCTCGGGGGAGATCCCCGCCCGGGCCATCGCGCCACGGGCCGCTACCTCGCCGAGATCGCTGGCGGAATGGTCCTTCAGCGTACCGCCGAAGGTGCCGAATCCAGTGCGCACGCCGGAGAGTATCAGCGCGGCCGGGGCGGTGGTGCCTGTCATCTCAGCACGCCGCTACTCGCCATCCTTCTCGGCGGCCTTCTCCGCTTCCTTGGCGGCCTCTGCATGGCGTTTGGCGGTGCGCTTCGCGTCCCAGTAGAGCTTCACGATCATGGCGCGCCCCGCGGGAGGATCGGCGGAGAGCTCGTACTCGGCGGTGACGAAGACTTCGATTTCGTAGCTGTCGCCCGACATGGACTTCCTGACTCTGGGTCGCTGGACCCCGGACTGCAGCGGCCGAAGCTCCACCAGCCCGGGGGCGACCTGCGTCTGTGTCCGGTCGCCGAGTTCGACCCGGTAGGTATCACCGCCTCGGAGGACGACGCGGATGAACTCCCCCCGGGTGGTGAAGCTCTGGCTTGCCAGCAGGGTGTCGGTCGCCTTCTCCGCGGACGGCGCATCCTGGGCGGCCAGCGGGGCGCCCAGCAGTGCCAGCGCGGTGACGACGGTGGGTGAAATGCGCATACTTCCTTCTCCTTGTTGAGCCTGGGCGCTGCCACGCTGCACTCAGGAAAATAGGCGGATTGGCGCCGGACAGGGGCTGCTCAGGGCGCCGACCGGGTGTACACCGCCTCGCCCTGCAGCCCGAGGACCGCTTCGCTCGGCTCGCCCTTCGGATCGAGCCGGAAGGTGACGAAGTCGCGGCCGAGGGAGCGGTCGCGCCAGGTGATCCGGTAGGTGTCGAAGTGCCAGCGGTCGAGATCGCCGACGAAGGCCGGCCCCTGGCGCAGGACCGGCTTGTCGTCCTCGATCGCGAGGGTGAAATCGCCGTACATCCGGTGGCGGTAGGTACCGGCGAACCGCTCGACCGGGAGGGAGGGTTCGGTTCCGGTGATGCGGGAGGAGTCGATCTTCGCTTCGCGCTCCTTGCCCTCCTTGACGATGCTGTCGGTCGCCAGCTTCCACTCACGGCTCCAGTCGCGGCCGCCACCGCCGATGAAGGCGTCGAAGATGCGGTATTGCAGCGGGGTGCGGAGCGGAGAGCCGCTGAGATTGGAGAGCATCACAAAGCCGACACCCTCCTCCGGCATGAGGGCCACGTACGCGGACATCCCGTCGAGGTTGCCGCCATGCTGGATCAGCATGCGTCCCCGGTAGTCCTGCAGGAACCACCCCATCCCATACGCATAGAAGTGCCCCTCGGGAACCAGCTTCTGCAGCAGCCCGGTGCGGGGAATGACGGTGTGAGGCGAGTGGGTCTCGGCGATGACCGCGGAGTCGACGATGCGGCGGTCTCCCAGGCGGCCGTCACGGAGCTGGAGGCGCACCCACTGCGCCATGTCGGCGACAGTGGAGTTGATGGACCCCGCGCCGCCGATGTTGTCCACGTTGCGCCAGCCGATCACCTGGATCGTGTCGTGAATCTCCTCATGAGGCGTTGCCACGTTCGCGAGCCCCTCGAGCGCCGTGACCGAGGTGTTCGTCTCCAGCATGCCGAGCGGGAGGAAGATCTGCTCGCGCACCAGGCGGTCCCATGTCGTGCCCGCGGCCTTCGCCGCGATCTCCCCGGCCGCGGTGAACATGATGTTCTGGTAGCCGTAGGTGCTCCGGAAGCTCCAGCTCGGCTGGAGGTACCGGACCCGCTGCACGACCTCGTCGCGGGTGAACGCCGTCCCGTACCAGAGCCCGTCGCCGCGCGACAGGCCGCTCCGGTGACTGAGCAGGTCACGCAGCGTGAGTTCGCGGGTGACGTACGGGTCGAACACCTGGAATCCCGGCATGCGGTCGGCGGCGCGGTCGTCCCAGGCAAGCTTTCCGTCGCTGGCGAGCATCCCCACGAGGGTGGCGGTGAACGCCTTGCTGCACGACGCGATGGCGAACATGGTGTGTTCGTCGACCGGGTCGGGCTTCCCCAGCTCGCGTATCCCGAAGCCGCGGGAGAAGATGACCGAGTCGTCCTTGACGATGGCCAGCGCGAGTCCGGGCACCTTCCAGTCCTGCCGCATCTGTTCCACGTACGCGCTGAGTCCGTCGAGCGGGTCCTTGCTGGCGCGCTGGGCGATGAGTGTGGTCGCGCCGGTGGAAGCTGCAACGGCGGCAGTGCAGATGAACCAGCGGGCAGGTCGCATGGAAACTCCGGGGTTCAGTCGCCGTTCGAGGTGAGGTA
Organism: Gemmatimonadota bacterium; assembly: GCA_029884275.1. Taxonomy (GTDB): domain Bacteria; phylum Gemmatimonadota; class Gemmatimonadetes; order Gemmatimonadales; family GWC2-71-9; genus JADJOM01. Next base: position 4,598 of record JAOUIC010000001.1, read on the forward strand.
GCGCGCCGGGATCGGGTTGTCGGGCCGCTCCCCCTCCCAAAGGACCGTGACGACCCACCACCGCGTTCCGTCCGAGCGCAGCTGGATGCTGTTGATGCCCCTCGCGAAGGGGAGTGAGTCGGCCTCTGCGTGGCGGCTTTCGTAACTGCTGAAGGCGTGCGCCATGTTGCCATAGCGCTCGCTCTGTCGGGCGATCTCCCGCTCGAAGAAGCCGTCCGCCTCGAGCTGCGAACCGGCGCGCGTGATGTACTCCTCGACGTCCCAGTTGACCAGGAACCAGGTGCCGTCCCGGCGCTTGCCGGTCGGGATCAGGCGGGCGCCCGGCGCGAACAGCGAGCGCATCCGGTTCCAGTCGCGTGGCGTTCCGGCCGGGCCCGAGATCACGTCATAGAGCGCGGCGATGATGGCGTCCTCCGAGGCGACATCCGCCGGCCGGGCGGTGACCGGCGCGGCGGCAGCGGTGTCCTGTGCCCGGGCCGGCGCAGCGTGGACCGCCAGGAAGGCTGCCACGAACAAAGAAATCCGCATGGGTCGGTCCGTGAAGTGTGGGGAGGGAACGCCGGGACCGAACGCTGCCTTACTCGGCGACGTAGTGCCCGCAGCTCACGCAGTGTTTCCAGCCGATCTCGATTTCGGCCTGGCAACTCGGGCAGCGGACCATGCTCTGGTTCTGGCCGCAGTGCGGACAGAAGTTCACGGTGCGGGTCGAGGGGAGTTTGCCGCCGCAGAAACTGCAGCGTGCTCCCGATTCCCGGCGTCGGGCGGACGGAGGATCGACGTCCGCGACGATGCGGGGCGGGGGAGGGAGCACGACCGCGGGCGGAGCCGGTTCAGCAGTGAAGGCGACCCGGCGGGCGCTCTCCAGCTGCGGGACCGGCGCGGATGCGGGTGGGGCCGCCGGGGCCGCCGCCGGAGGGTCGTCTTCCGGCGGTGCGAACTGCTCGTCGGGTCCGGGGCCGAGTGCGTGGGCCAGCGGCTCGGTACACAGCATGAGCTCCGCCCGCGGATGTTCCCGGAGCACTCCCAGGTCCGGGTTGGGAGAAGTCACCTGGTCGCGAAAGACCTGGGCGATGTCCTCGGAGCTCATCTGGACGTACCCCCCCTCGCCGGCACAGAGGCGGAGGATGAGCATGTCGTAGTCTTCCGCCGACTCGATGGAGAGCGATCGGCGGTTGGTCCGGTAAGGGATGATGGAGTTCAGCAGATCGGCCAGCGCGACGGGCCGGTGGAGGCGTGCCGGGTCAATCGCGATTAGGTTATCCACCAGGCGGCGAAAGAGCCGTTCAAGGTCAGTCATCGCAGGCTGAGACTAGGGTAGCCCCACCGCAGTGTCAAGCAAGGAGTCTGCATGCGTGTGATTCCGATGACCGCGGGTCTCCTGCTCGTGGCTGGTGCCGCTTGGGCGCAGGGGACCTGCAAGCCCGGCGATGGCTCCAATGAGGCCGAGGTTTTCCGGGACATGTCGGTCCCGCTGGCATTCAGTCAGGGGCAGGCGCCATGGACTTTCCTTCCCGGGGCGATTCTCGCGGTGGCGGAGGTATCCGACGTCCCGACGATCGACGATAAGACCGCCACCCCCTCGAAGTGCCGGCCCGGCACCGGCCCCGACAACTGGGGGTCGGTCAGTATCGCGCCCAGGCTCCGGGTCGGGTTCTCGCTCTCCAACGCGGCCATGCTCGAAATGAGCTGGACTCCGCCCATTCGCATCTCGGGGGTCAAGCCCAACCTGTGGAGCTTTGCGCTTTCCCGGACGGTCCCGCTTGGCAAGAAGGGGGCGCTGATGACCGGGCGCATCCACACCACGATCGGGAGTATCCGGGCTCCGGTGACCTGTTCAGAGGACGCCGTCGATGACCCCACGGATGTCTGCTACAACGGCGAGGTCTCCGACGACAAGTACAAGCCTGGCATCTACGGGGGCGAGCTGACCATCGGCAAGGACTTCGCCGGAGGGCGCCTGCGGCCCTACGCGGGCGGCGGGTACAACCTGCTGCGGCCGCGGTTCGAGCAGGATGCGCGCGATTCGACCGGCCAGAAGCTGGACCAGAAGGTCGAGGTCAACACCGGCCAGTGGATCGTCTTCGGCGGCCTCACCTGGGCCATCGCTCCCGCCTTCCACGTGAGCGGCGAGGCCTACTCGGCGCCGGCGGACGCCTTCACCTGGCGGGCCCGGGCGACCTACGTGTTCGGGGGGAAACACAAGCGGCGCTAGCCGCCTCCGTTCTCCCAGGGGCCAGGAGATCGCGTGCACGGGCTGATCGAACGACTGCAGGCCGCGCTGGCAGGTCAGTACCGGGTTGACCGGGAGCGGCACCTCCCCCTTGACGAGAGGGTCGGTCTCATGGGGGAGTGCGCCAGCGCACTCGACTGCGCTCACGCCGCCAGCATCATCCACCGCGACATCAAGCCCGAGAATGTCCTGCTGAGCGGTGGCCAGGCCTTGGTCGCCGACTTCGGCATCGCCCACATCGCCGAAGGCGCCCAGCCGCTCACCGAACCGAGCAGCGGCGCCTGCACGAGGAATTCCGGGCGGTCGCCCGGGACTGATCAGTCGGCGGCGTCCGCGAGGGGAAACTGCTCGCCCCCGGCCAGCCGCCGCTCCAGCGCTGTGAAGTCCAGGTCGGGGTCGTAACCGGGAAACTGCCCCTTCGCCTGCCGAGTCGAGAGCCAGCCGCCGAACCCCGACTCGACCGCCCCTTGGCTGGTGACCTGATCGGTCGCCGCCTTCACCGCGAGGTCGTTGGCGTACTCGTTCTTCGGGTGTCCCTGATGCCCCCGCACCCAGGTCCACTGGGCCTCATGCCGCGCGGCGGAGTCGACCAGCACTCTCCATAACTCCAGGTTCTCGATCTGCCCGCCCTTCCGCGTCCACCCGCGTGATCGCCAGGCGGGCACCCAGTCCCGCATTCCCTTGACCAGATATTCGGAGTCCGACACCAGCAGCGCTTTCAGCCGCTTGCCCTTCCCGGCAAGGAGCTGGAGCCCCGCGATGGCTCCGGCCAGCGCCATGCGGTTGTTGGTGGTGTCGGGAGCGTGGATGTAGAAGTCGCGGCGCTGGATCGCACCGGCGGACCGGACCTCGATCAGGCCGGCGGCGCCGCCAGGCGTGGCGCGGTCCTGGCCGTTGCCGAGGCAGCTCTCATCCAGATGGAGAATTGCGATGGGAAGTGGTGCGGGCACCGGAGGGGACGGGTGGCATGTGGACCAGGACCGGGATGTCGGTCGCCCGCAAGATAGCCTCGGTGTGGGAGGGGACCAACCACGCCTCGCCCTCCTTGGTGGCGCCGGCGAAGACGGTATCGGCGCCGAATCGCTCGACCGCCTCACCGATGCCCTGCTCGAGGTCGCCCTCGACCGAGTGCAGATCGAACGAGACCATGGCCAGGGAGAGCGCGCCGGAGGCGCGGGCGATTGCCCGCGCTCCCGCTTCTGCATCCCGGGAGACGTGCACCACGTCGAGATGGGCGCCGGTGATGCTCGCGAATCGGGTGGCGAAGGCGAGCGCTCCCTCGCTGGCGGGCCCACCGCCGTACGCCACCAGCACCCGGTCCATGGCGGTGGTGGTCGTGCCGCACACCAGCACCGGCCGGGGGCAGCGGCGGATCAGCTCTCGGGTTTCGGGACCAAGCGGGTCCTTTGCTCCCTGGACCCCGGTTCGGCCGACCACGACGACGCCCACGTCTTCGGCCAGTGCCCGCAGGATGTCCGGCACCAGGCCCTGACGCCAGATGGTCTCTACTTCCAGCCCGGCGCGGCGGCCCGCGCCGGCGCTCTCCTCGAGCATGTCGCGAGCGGCCTGTTCGTGCTGAACGCGTGAGGCGGGTATGCTGCCGGGGGTGAACTCCATCCAGGGCGCGCCGAGCGCCATCTCACCCGTCTGTCCCGGGGGCGGGGTGACGTGGGCGAGGACGAGGCGGGCACGGAATCGCTGGCCGATCTTGATGGCCTGCGAGAGCGCCACCTCCGCCTGGAGTGAGCCGTCGAGGCCCACGAGGATGGAGGTGAACATGGCCTGAGGGTGGCACCCTGCCGCTGCCCCGTCAAGTAGCAGCTGGGAACGGGCCCGCGGTGCACGACGGCGTCAGACCTCTCCCAGCACCCTCAGGTCCTGCAAGTCCTCGAGAATGAAGGCCATCTCGTCACCCGTCATTGGCAGCCTGCCGATCAGCGCCTCCCGGCCCCCGATCTGGGTCATGCGGACGGCGGTGACGATGAACTCGGTGCCTCGCCGGTCTACGGCGACCCGGCGGCCGTCTCGCACCGCGCGCTCGAGCTGGTCGAGTCGTTCGGGGCTCCAGCGCATCGTCAGCGCCCTCCCGTCTCGACCATGATCGTCCCCGTGGCCGTGGTGAGCTCCCCCACCACGGCGGCGCAAGGGGTCCCGGCTCGTTCGAGTGCCGTGAGCAGGAGTGCGAGGCGCGCCGGTGCAACTGCGAGCAACAGCCCCCCCGAGGTCTGCGGATCGGCGAGCAGCAGCTGGTCGCTGCGCGTGGTGCCGCGGCCCCATTGCACCTGGCCGAGCGCGTCGAGGTTCCTGGTGGTGCCACCTGGCGCCACGCCCTGTTCGGCGAGCGCCCTGGCCCCGGCCAGCAGCGGCACCTCGGCGGTCCGGATATTCGCCCCGACCCCACTCGCCTCGACCATGTTCGCGAGGTGGCCCAGCAACCCGAATCCCGTGACGTCGGTGGCGCTTCGCACCCCGGCGGCGAGCGCGGCGTCCATCGCGCCACGGTTGAGGGTGGTCATCACCATGATCGCCTCGGCCAGATCCGACTCCGGCAGAAGGTCACGCTTGAGCGCGGTCGTGAGGATGCCGGTGCCGATCGGCTTGGTGAGCACCAGCAGGTCGCCGGGGCGCGCGGTGGCATTGGTCAGCAGACGGTCCGGATGGGCCTCGCCGATGACCGCAAGTCCGACGTGGGGCTCCGGGCTGTCGATCGAGTGGCCGCCGACGATCGGGCAGGCCGCAGCGGCCGCCACCTCGCCTAACCCGCCGATCACTTCCTCGAGCACCGTGAACGGGACGGTGTCGCGCGGCCACCCGACCAGGCTCAGCGCAAAGAGCGGCACCGCGCCCATGGCGTAGCAGTCACTCAGGGCATTGGCCGCCGCGATCCGTCCCCAGGTGAACGGATCATCCACCACCGGCGCAAAGAAGTCCGTCGTGGCCACCAGGGCGCGATCGCCGTCCAGCCGGTACACGGCGGCGTCGTCGCGGGTGGCCGCGTCCACCAGGATGCGCGCATCCCGGACCGGGGGCAGGCGGCGCAGCACGTGCGCCAACTCGGCGGGGCCGAGCTTGCAGGCTCAACCCGCGCCGTGCGACAGCTGGGTGAGCCTGATGCGGGGGCGCTGGTCTCGGGGAGTGTCTGGCATGGTGCGCTCGCGGCACGAGTGATGGGACCGGAACAAAGGATACAGCCTCCGCGACCGTCACACACCCTCCGCCTGTCCGGACGGCCACGGGGGCGCCATACTTGTCGCCATGCTCGCGACCTTCCTGCCGCTTCTGACCGCGCTCATGCTGGGGTTCCTCCACGCGCTGGAGGTCGATCACATGATCGCGGTCACCACCTTCGTGAGCGGGCGTCCCGCGCTCAGCGATGCCGCGCGATTCGGCTTCCGCTGGGGCGTGGGCCATTCCGCTGCGGTCATGGTGCTCGGTGGCGTCCTGCTGGTGAGCGGGATCCAATGGCCGGCGCGCTACGACGCGGTGGGGGAGGGCCTGGTCGGCGCCATGCTGATCGGGCTGGGGCTCTGGGCGCTTCGGTCCGGTCGTGTCCTTCATCTGCATCCCCCCGAGCAGCACGGTGACCACGCCCACCTGCACGTGCATGGCCACGCTCACGACGGTCATGACCATCCGCACCAACCGCCGCAGCGTGAGGAGCATGTGCATCACGACGGCCACGACCACCGGCACCATCACGGGCATGGCGTCACGTTGGTCGGGTTGCTGCACGGCCTGGCCGGCAGCAGCGCGGTGGTGGCGCTCCTGCCGGTGACGCTCATCGGCCGGCTCGATGTCGGGTTCGCCTACCTGCTGGTGTTCGGCGCGGGAGTCACCGCAGGAATGGTCTGCTACGCGCTGGTGGCGGCGTTCGCCATCCGTCGGGCGGCGGCCCGGTCGGTGGCGCTCGGTCGTCGCCTGAGCCAGGCGGTGGGGGTGGCGGGGGTCGTGGTGGGAGGGTGGTGGGTGTCGCGGGCGGTGGGATGATCGCGGGCGGGCCCGCCCATCGCGCGTGCCCGCCCATTGAACGCGCTGTCTTGCGCGGCCTTACCTCCCCCGCCGCCCGTACCTCAGATACAGCGCCGGCATCAGGAACAGGTTCAGAATCGTCGAGGTCACCAGCCCGCCGACGATCACCACCGCCATCGGGTGTTCGATCTCGTGCCCCGGTCGTGCGCCACCCAGGATGATCGGGACCAGCGCCAGGGCGGTGACGCTGGCGGTCATCACGATCGGCACCAGTCGTTCATCGGCTCCGCGCAGCACCAGGTCCCGGCCGAAGGGCACTCCTTCCTGTTCCTCCAGGTGCCGAAGGTGGCTCACCAGCATGATGCCGTTGCGGCCGGCGATCCCCAGCACGGTCACGAACCCGACCAGCGAGCCGAGCGACAGCACCCCGCCGGTGACCCACACCGCCGCCACGCCCCCGATCAGCGCGAACGGCAGCGACACGGCGACCAGCAGTGTCAGTCGCAGCGAGCCGAAGTCGGTGTAGAGCAGCAGCAGGATTCCCACCAGCGCGATCGCGGAAAGCGCCAGCAGCCGCGATTCCGCGGCCTTCCGTTCGGCGTACTCCCCCAGGATGGAGGCGTGGTGCTCCGCCGGGAACGGGAGCCGCGCCAGCACCGCCTCGATGTCGCGCGCCACGCCGCCGAGGTCCCGGCCCGCCACATTGCAGGTGACGTCGAGCTTCCGGGTCGCGGCCTCACGAGTGATCTCGTTGAGCGCCGGCATCAGCGCGACGTCGGCCACGGCACCCAGCGGAACGCCCGGGCCGGCGGGGGTGTCGAGCAACAGTCGGCTTAGGCTGGACGGATCCTGCCGGACAGTCGGCACCCCCCAGACCACCACGTCGAATGATTTCTGGTCTTCGTAGAATTCACCCACCTTGGCCCCCCGCACCAGGGTCGAGACGGTGTGCTGCACCTGCTCGGGAGTGACCCCGAAGCGGGCCGCCGCCTCTGGCCTGTAGCGAATCTGGATCTGGGGAACGAGGGTCTGCGCCTGCACCTTGAGGTCGATCACCCCGCGAATGCCGGCGATGCTGTCGCGGATCAGCTCGGCCTGGTGCCGGAGCGTCTCGAGGCTCGGCCCCGAGACCCGCACGACTACCGTGGCCCCCTCGCCGCTCAGCACCTCCTTGATGCGCTCGCGCAGATGGGTCAGCACATCCCGGTAGATGCCGGGATACCCGTCGACGACTTCCTGGATCCGCTCCACCGTGCCCTCGTAGTTCACCGCTGGGTCCACGCTGATCCATAACTCGGTGAAATTCGGCCCCACCACCTCGTCGGCCACCTCGGCCCGGCCGATGTGCGAGCCGAAGTTGCGGACTCCCGGGATGGCCCGAAGCTCCCGGCTCACCCGTTGCGTGATCCGGGCCATCGCCTCGATGGAGATCCCCGGCTTCTCGATCCAGTGCATCAGGAAGTCGTACTCCCGGAACCGGGGCAGGAATTCCTCGCCCAGACCGACATACGCCACCGCCGCAATGCCCAGAGACGCAGTCAGGGTCCGGATCGCGAGCACCGGCCGGTCCACCAGCCGCGGGAGCAGCGCCCGGTATCGCGCCTTGAGCCAGTGTACCAGAGGCGTCTCCCGGGTTTCGCCGCCGTCGGTCCGGAGCAGCAGCAGCGCCAGCGCGGGGCTGATCGTCAGGGCCACCACCAGGGACGCGGCGATCGCCAGGACGTAGGACAGCGCCAGCGGCCGGAAGAAGACCCCCGCCAGGCCGGGGAGGAAGAACACCGGCAGGAAGACCAGGATCACCAGCAGGCTGCCGAAGAGCACGGCGCTGCGCACTTCGAGGCTCGCGTTCAGCACCACCTCGAGCATGGGGCGGGGTGCGGCCAGCTGGCGGTTCAGCCTGAGCCGCCGGCTGATGTTCTCCACGTCGATGATCGCGTCGTCCACCACCTCGCCCAGCGCGAGGACCAGGCCGGCGAGCACCATGGTGTCGATCGTGCCACCACGCCAGCGCAGCAGCAGCGCGGCCGCGATCAGTGACAGCGGAATCGCCACAATGCTGATGAGGCCGGTCCTCCAGTCACGGAGGAAGGCGGCCAGCACCAGGACCACCAGCAGGCAACCGAGGAGCAGCGCCTTGCTCAGATTGGCGAGCGCCATCTCGATGAACGTGGCCGGCCGGAAGATCGTGGGATCGACCTCCACGCCGGCGAGCGCCGGCGCCAGTTCTTCCAGCGCGGCCTCGACGCCACGGGTCACCTCGACGGTATTGCCCCAGGGCTGTTTCTCGACCACGAGCAGCAGACCCGGGCGGTCATTGATCACCGCGTCGCCGATCGGTGGCTGATGACCCTCGGTGACCACCGCGACCTCTCCCAGCGTCACCGGGGCGCCATGCCGGTACTCGGCCACCATCTGCGCCAGCTCGGCGGCGCTGGTGAGCGGCGTCCGGTGGACCACGGCAAAGCGCTGGTTCGGCGTGTCGACGAACCCGCCGCCACCGATCGCCGTGGCGGCGCGCGTGGCCTCTTCCACCTCGGCCAGGCTCACGCCGTTGGCGTGCAGGCGGTCCGGGTCCACCAGCACCTGGAGCTGGCGGTCGCGCTGTCCCCAGATGGCGACGTTGGCCACGCCGGGAACCGCCATGAGCTTCGGGCGGATGGTCCACTTGGCCAGGGTTGTCATCTCGATCTGGGAAAGCGAATCCGAGCTGAGGCCGATCTTGAGAACCCGGCTGGCCGAGCTGAGGGGGGAGAGAATGACCGGCGGCTTCACGACCGCGGGCAGGATCGCGGCCACCCGAGCGACGCGCTCCTGGACCAGTTGTCGCGCGCGGATGACGTCGAGGTTGTGCGGGAAGAACAGCACCACCGAGCTGAGTCCGAGGACCGATTTCGACTGGATCTGGGTCACCCAGCTGGTGCCGACCAGCGCGTTCTCGATCGGGATGGTGACCAGACTCTCGACCTCGTCGGTCGAAAGCCCCGGCGCCTCCGTCTGGATCTCGACCCGGGGCGGGGCGAACTCGGGGAAGACGTCGAGGGGCACGTCGTGCAGCGCGGCCGGGGCGGCGAGCACCGCCACCACCGCCAGGGCGACGACCGTCACGCGGTGCCGCAGCGACGCCGCGATGATCGCGCGAATCATCAGTCGTCGTCGTGTGGCGTGGCCTGCCCGACCGGACCGAACTCCGTGCTGAACAGCTCCATCACGCCCGTGCGGACCACCACCGCGCCCGGCGCCAGCCCCTCGGCAAGCAGCGCCTCGTCTCCCACCACGTAGCGCAACGCGACGCGCCGGCGGGTGTACACCTGGTCGCCGGTTCGTTCGTACACCCAGGTCCCGCCACTCACATCCCGCACGACCGCTGACCAGGGGACCACCAGTCCGGTTTCTCCCTGCCGGAGCCGCAGCACCACCCCGACCCGCTGGCCCGCCCGGAACGCGCCGTCACGGTTGGGCGCCTGGAAATAGAGGTCCACCGTCGCGGCGTCGGCGTTGGCCGACGGCGGGCCGGTCACCATCCCTGCCCGTCTGCCACCGGTGCCGGGTGGATCGCCCATGCCCTGGATCTGTGCGCCCGCGGCCGGATCGATGTCCCTGAGGTCTCCGGCGTAGACCGGCACCCGCACCCAGATCGGGTCGATGCCTTCGAGCGACATCAGTTTCACCCCCTCGCTCACCCGCTGACCCGTCGCGACGTGAATTCCGGTGACGATGGCGTCGATCGGGGCGTTGAGGGCGAGCGGCATCGCCGAAGTGTCGCCCGCCGTGTTGGCCACGGTCGACAGCCGGGCCTCCGCCGAGCGCAGCACCGCCTGCGCCGCCAGCACCTCCGCCTCGGTGTCTTCCAGCTCCTGGGCTGTGACCGCCTGCAGCTTGAACAGCTCGCTGGCCCGCTCGTGCCGCCGCTTCGCGGTGGAGAGCCGCGCCTCCGCGATGACCACGTCCTGCCGCCCACCGAGCAGATCGCTCTCGGCTGGCAGCGCGACGAATCGCGCCAGTTCGTCACCCGCGAGGACCTTTCGGCCGGTCACCGGGATGTGCCCGTCGGCGGGTGGCAGCACGGTGCCGGCGCGGGGCGCCGTGATCATCACGTCCGCGCCCGGGCGGAGAATCACCTCCCCGCCCACTGTCCTGAGCCGGGGCAACTGGCGGCGCTCGACCGTGGAAGTCTCGATGCCGATCCGGCGCTCGGCCTCCGGCGTCAGCCGGACGCGGGTGAGGTCGGTCTCCTTCACGGGGTTGTCGAGCGTCGCGGGAGGCTGGCGAGCCGGGGCGGCCTCGCCCTCGCAGCCGAGGAGCACCGGGCAGAGGCCGAGGAGGAACAACGAGAGTCTCATCACGGAGGGCCCTGCGAATGCTGGGGAATGAGATTGGAGACGACGACGTGGCTCCGCCGGCCTCGTGCTAGAAAGCCGTTCTCAGCGAGTCTGCCAGATAGAGCTGTCCCCGCACCATGACACGCTCGATGGCCCGGGTGTTCCGGATGTCCGCCAGCGGGTTGGCGGTGAGAATGATCAGGTCGGCCGCCTTTCCCGGGGCGACCATGCCGAGCGAATCCGCCCCGAGGAGCTGGGCCGCGTTGTGCGTCGCGGTCTGGATGGCGTCGAGGGGAGTCAGCCCGGCCGCCACCAGCAGCTCCAGCTCGGTGTGCAGGCTTCGGCCCGGGATCAGCATCGGCCGGGTGGCGTTGGTTCCGGCGACCAGCTTCCCTCCCGCCGACCGGAACTCGCGCACGAAGAGATCCTGATTGGGTCGCGAGGCCCGGAAGGCGGCGAACACATCGGTTCCCCACCCGGCGCTCGCGATCAGCGCCGGCACGTTCCAGTTCTCCAGTTCGACCCGCGGAATCGTCGAGAGGTCGGGGTGGCTGAGGATGGCGGGGTCGTCGAGCCGGCTCCAGGTCTCATGCATGACCAGGGTCGGGACCAGGACCACGCGGGACTCCGCGAGCGCGGTCGCCACGCGGTGGAGCGAGGCGCTGTCGAGTCCCGCCCAGGCCCGCTCGAAGGCCGTCCACCCGCGCAGCTTCCCGGCGCGGTGTGCCTCGAAGAGAGAGGCCGGCGCGCGGCTGGCGGCCTCCGGGACTCCCGTCAGGTGCTCGATGCTGGCCAGGCCCGCGCTGGCCGCGGCGAGGGCATCCAGCACGCCGAGGTGGCCCGCTGTCCGAAAGGAAAAGGTGCCGGCCTCGTCCAGCACACCCTTGAGCAGCTCCGCCGTCACGAGCGGCCCGATCTTCAGGTAGTCGACTCCCGCGACGGCGCGGTCGTCCACCGCGCGGCGTGCCTCGCTCACGGTGCGAACCTCGGTGGCCCCGAGCTCGGCGGTTCCCGGACCGTCGATCATGGCGGAGGCGGAGAAGATGCGGGGGGACACGAGGCCGCCGAGCCCCGCTTCCTCCTTCAGGTTCAGGATCGAATCCCTGACCCCGTGCAGGTCGCGCACCGCGGTGACGCCCGCCGCGACGTATCGGTCGAGCGCCCAGCGCGCCACGTGGGCGTGGCCGTCGATGAACCCCGGGACGATCCACCGGCCGGACACGTCGATGATCTCGGTGTTCTTGGGGATCTGGATGTCCGCTCGCGCGGCGACCGCTTCGATCGTCCCGTTGCGGATGATGACCACCGCATCCGGCAGGGCCGCGTCACCCGCGCCGCTGATCACCGTCCCGCCAACCAGGGCGATCCCGTCCTTCTCGGCCGGGCCGCAGGCCAGGGCGGCCAGGGCGAGGACGCCGAGCGCGATCCTGAGCGGGTCAGTCGCTCGAGGTGTGGTCATGCAGGATCTTCCAGCCATCGGGGCGCCGCTCCATTACCAGGGAGAAGGGACCGCTCGCAGAGGTGTTGCCGCCGCTGAAGAGGACGAATCGTGCGGTCACCAGCGCCACCCTCGGCGCCAAGGGGCGCACTTCGAAATTCTCGAACCGCAGGCTGTCGCGCGTCGCGCCGGGCGCGAAGCGCGGGGCATACCCCGCCCGGATCCGGTCGAACCCATGCTGCACTCGGCCACCCGTCACGTATCCCGTGAGGCTGTCCTGGACGTAGTCGGCCATGAAGGCATCGAGGTCGCCCCGAGTCCAGGCCTCGGCCGAGCGGGAGAATTGGGCGATGATCGTGTCGCGCAGGGCGATGGGATCCGGGAGGACCTCCCCGCTCCCGCCCGGAGGCGCCGAACAGGCCGTGAAGACGAGAAGGACCAGCGCTCGCGCCGGATGCATTCATGACCTGTCGTCGTATGGTTGAAACGTGGGCTGCGCCGACGGACAATGCAAGCACGCGGGCCGGAATCAGGCGTGAACTGCCGATCCCGGCCCGCCGACTCGCCCGCCGGTACGACCGGCTAGCGCCGCTTCTTGCCGCCCTTCTTCCTGGCCGCCTTCTTTGCGGGCCGCCTCGCCACCCGCTTCTTCGCCGGCTTCCTGGCGACCTTCTTCTTGGCCGCCTTCTTCGCCGGCTTCCTTGCGGCCTTCTTCTTGGCCGCCTTCTTCGCCGGCTTCCTGGCGGGCTTCTTCTTGGCGGGCTTCTTCCTGGCGACCTTCTTCTTGGCCGGCTTGGCCGCCTTCCTGGCGGCGGGCTTCTTCGCGGCGGCCGCGGGTGCTGGCGCCGCTGGCTCCATCCAGAGCGAAGCAGGAGGCGTTGCTGGCGGCGGTGTCATCGGCGCCGGCGCCGGGTCCATCCAGCCGGAATCGCTCCAACTCATTTCCATATCATGCATCTCGGCCATGCTGAGTTCCTCCGGGGCATGCCGCGGCGCGGGACCCGCCGCTGGTCGCGCGGGCTCGCCGCCCGCGAGGACGAATGCTGGAATAAGATGCACCGTCAGGGCCTCTTGGCAAGCCACCCCGCCGCATCCCCGGCACGGCGACTTTGACGTTGCTCTCCCAATGCGCTAAGCTCTTGTCAGCCAAGTGGTTCGACGCCTGCCAGGGGGTATCGTGAAGTTGGTCCCCGCGCTGCTGTTCTCCCTTTCGCTCCTAGCCGGCTCCCTCAGCGGGCAGGTTGCGGTTGATTCGGCCGCGCTCCGCCCGGTGGATTCGGGCCGCACCGCGGTGGACCTGTCCGGGCCGGCGCGGGGCGGCGCCTACGTGAGCGCGGTCGGGCGCCGCGCTCTGGCCATGGGCGGCGAGACCGGCGGCTTCGAAGTCTGGGCCTGGCCGCTGAAGCTGCTCCACAACTTCGAGCTCAGCTTCCAGACGCCGCTCTTCCCCGAGCCCATCGTGGGCCGGAAAATCGCCCGCCACGTGGAGGTGACCCCGACCGGTCCGGTCATCACCTATACCCACGCGGCCTTCACGGTGCGGCAGCGCGTCTTCGCGGCCCGCGAGGAGCCCGCCGTCGTGATCCTCCTCGACGTCGAAGCGGTTCGTCCCATGGAGATCGTGGCCGAGTTCGTCTCCGACCTGCAGCTGGCCTGGCCCGGCGCGATCGGTGGCCAATACGTGTTCTGGGATGATGGCCTGAAGGCGTTCGTGCTCAGTGAGAGCACCCGGCAGCACACAGCGCTGGTCGGGAGCCCCTTCACCCTGAGCGCCACCAACCAGCCCTCGCACAGTGTGCCGGACGCGCCCAACCAGCTGCGCATCGCGGTGGGAGACCCGTCCCGCGTCCCCATGCCCCGTCCCGGCGAACCGGCCGGGAGACTGACGACCCTTCGCGTCTCCGGCATCCCGATCGTCATCGTCGGGGCGATCGCCCATCGCGACTCGGTGAAGGCGCTCTATCGGCGTGTGCTTGACGACATCCCGGGGCTGTACCGGTCCCGCCTGGCCGCCGCCGATTCGGTGCTCGAGCGCTCGCTCTGGATCGAGTCGCCCGACCACGACCTCGATACCGCAATCCGGTGGGCCGGACTCAACCTTGACGAGGCCCTGGCCTGCAACCCCGACCTCGGGTGCGGGCTGGTCGCGGGCTACGGTCCCAGCGAATCCCGCGGCGCCCGGCCCGGCTTCGGCTGGTACTTCGGCGGCGATGCCTCGATCAACTCGCTCGGTCTCGATGCGCTGGGCCAGTACGACCTCGCCCGCCAGGGGCTCGAGTTCTTCATCCGCCACCAGCGGTCCGACGGGAAGATCGCCCACGAGATCTCCCAGAGCGCCGGCCGGATCAGGTGGTTCGACGACTTCCCCTACGCCTACTACCACGCGGACACCACGCCCTACTGGCTGATGGCGTGGGGAGACTGGTGGAAGGCGACCGGTGACTCCACCACCATCCGGCGAGCCTGGCCCGCCATCCGCAAGGCCTACGACTGGTGCCGATCCACGGTGGACAGCACCACCGGGCTGATGCTCAACTCCAAGGGCGGCCTCGGCGCCGTCGAGGTTGGGGACCTCGGCGTCGGTGTGCGCTCGGACATCTATCTCGCCGCGGTGTGGATCGAGGCGCTTGACCGGATGGCGCGCATGGCCGGCGTCATGGAGCCCGCCAGGCGGGGCCGCAAAGGGCCCACGCTGTCGGAAGAAGCTGGTCGGCTCCGCGAACAGGCGCTCGCCAGCCTGCGGGACCGGTTTTGGCTGCCGGAACAGGGGATGTACGCCTTCGCCCTCCTCGAGGGCGGCGAGATCCGGCCGGAGCTCACCGTCTGGCCCAGCACCGCCCTGGCCTTCGGGCTGCCGGACGAGGACCGCGGCTTTCGTGGCGCGACGGCGCAGGCGCGCGCCGCGCTGGTCACAGACTGGGGCACCCGCTCACTCGGCGCGACCAGCGGGCTCTTCGACCCGCTGCACTACAACAACGGCACCGTCTGGCCCTTCGTGACCGGCTTCACCGCTCTCGGCCAGTACCGCTACCGCAATCCCGTGGCGGGGTACCAGGCTCTCCGGCACATCGTGCGGAGCGGCTCTGGCTGGGGGCTGGGCCGGAATCCCGAGGTCTTCGCGGGGATGCAGAACGAGCCGCTCGAGACGGCGGTGCCGCAGCAGTTCTTTGGCACATCGTTCCTGCCGACCGTGCTGGTTCGCGGTCTGCTGGGGTGGGAGCCGGATCTGCCCGCGCGCGCCATCCACCTCTCCCCGCAGCTGCCCGCCGAATGGGACTCCCTCCAGGTGCACAACGCGGCCGCGGGATCGGCGAGGTTCGACCTCGAGTTTCACCGGACTCCGGAGCGGTTCCGGTTCCGTCTGCGGCGGACCGACGCGGGCCCCAGCCCCGCCGACACCCTGGTCTTCACCCCGCGGTTCCCGGCGGGTGCGGCCTGCGCCGCCGCCGCGGGTGACGGGGAGTGGGTCCCGGTGCGGCCGGAGGGGCGCTCCACACCCCGCGACGTCGAATACCAATTTCGGGTGAGGCTCCAGGACGAGATGAGCCTCGAGATGGTCTGCCGACCCGGGTATGAGGTCCTGCTGCCAAACCGTCCGTCGTCTCGCGGAGAACGATCGAAGGAACTTCGGTTGATCGATCACCGGCTGGAGGGTGCGCACTCTTCCAACCTCGGCGAGGCGACGCTGGTTGCCCTGCTCGAGGGACCGGCCGGCACCACCGCCGACGTCGAAATCCGTCGCGGCAAGGCCCGGAAGGTGCCCGTGGCCTTCCCGCTCCCGGGAGATCCGGTGGACGGGTACAGCCGGACCGAGCTCAGAGTCCAGATGCCGTGGGATTCCCTCGAGGGCGCCAGCCCGTGAGCCGGTTCCCGCACCGCTGCCCGGGGAATTCCTCTGCACGGCCCGATGGGCGATACTCCATGCGGGAGAACGGCTACCTGACGGACTCATTCGGGCACATGCGTGCACTGCGCCAGGCAATTCGGTCCTCCGCGGTCCTCCTGGCGGCCTCGCTGGCTGGACCGGTGCCAGCGGCTGCCCAGGCGGTCGCGGAACTCTATGTCACGCCCGACACCATGCTGCTCTCCGCCGGCGAACGTCGCGGGTTGACCGTCCAGGCGTTCGATGCGGCCGGGAACATCATCCTCGCGGTTCGCTACAAGGTCGCCGACACCGCTGTGGCCAGCGTGACCGAGAATGGCACTGTCACCGGCCTCCGGGGCGGTCGCACCAGTGTCACGGTCCAGTCCGGCAAGAAGAGCGCGGCCGTCGTCGTCATCGTGGCGGGTGCGGCCCAGCGGGATACCGCGCCCGATCCGGCGGCGGCGTCGGTCGTGCGGCTCGCCGCCGCCCCCGCTGCGATCTCGCTCCTCCCGACCGAGCGTGCCCGGGTGGTCGTCTCGGCTTACGGTGCCGATGAGGCGGCGGTGCCGCTGCCCCGGCTCCGGTGGCGCTCCCTCCGGCCGGACGTGGTTTCGGTCGTGGACACTTCCGGTGTGATCAGCGGGGTGGCTTCCGGGCAGGCGACCGTCGAAGCCAGCGTGCCGGGAGGTGTTGCCGTGACCATCCCGGTCACGGTCGCGCTCGCACCTTTCGCGCTCGATCGCTCCGCGGTCGCGCTCGCACCGGGCGGCACCGACACTGTGGTCGCTTCAGTGCCGGCTCAGGGTGGCCGGCGGCTGCGTGGTGACGATCTGATCTGGCAGGTGCTGGATCCCTCGGTGGCGGAGGTCTCGCCATCGGGGAGCGTGCGCGCCCGCGGGATGGGCCGCACCGAACTGGTGGTGGCCGGCTTCCTGCAGGAGCGGAGGATTCCCCTCGTGGTGCATCCACCGGTGTCCTATTTCCTCGCCCTGCCGAGGGTGTCGGAGCCGATCCGCATCCCCGTCTCCGCCTCGCGCGCAGTTGAGGTCGCTCCATACGCCGCCGACAGCACCCCGATCCCGAATGTCCCGATCACCTGGACCGTGGGCGACACTACCGTCGCCGTGTTCGACACCGCCACCCGGCGCCTCACCGGACGCGGCGTGGGGCAGACCACGCTGAGCTTCGCCGCGCGCGGCTTTCTTCCCCGCGGCTGGGAGGTGGAGGTTGTCGCCGGGACCCTCGGGTTCGCCCGAAACCGGGCGGTGCTGCGCCCGGGCGAAGAGGTCACCTTCAAGGCGGGCCTGGTGGACGCGGCGGGACGGATCATCGGCCCGGCGACCGACCTTCGCTGGAGCTGTTCCGATACTGCGAGGGGGAGCGTGTCGGCGCAGGGCACGTTCGTGGCCCGTACACCGGGCCGCGTGACGGTCCGCGCCGAACTCGAGGGGGGCGCCGCCGCGGAGGCGGTGGCGTTCATCACCGGGGAAGCCCTGCTCGCCTCCAACCGGAGCGGTCAGGTGGGTATTCATGCCGTCGCTTTCGCCGCTCGGGACACGGTCTACCCGGTCGTCGTGGAGGCGGGCCGCAACGTGGACGGGACGTACGCGCCAGACCGGACCCGGATCGCGTTCAGCTCGGATCGGGGCGGCAACCTGGACATCCATGTCGCGGATGCGGACGGTCGAAACCCGGTCCGGCTCACCTCCGATCCCGCCAACGAGGTCCAGCCGGTGTGGTCCCCCGACGGCCAGCAGCTCGTCTTCGTCGCCAGCCGCGGCGGCCCCGGCCAGCTCCTGGTCGTGCCGGCCTCCGGTGGCGCGCCGCGCACGCTGACTTCGCTCCCGGGGGGCGCCGCCGACCCGGTCATCTCGCCTGACGGCGCCACGGTCGCGTTCACCACCTACCCCAATGGGCCGGACAAGCCGGGCGACATCGCCACCGTGCCTTTGGCGGGCGGCGTCCCGACCATGGTCACGGCGACCCGGGATCGCCGCGAGTTCAACCCCATCTACCTCGCCCGGGGCGAGCTGGCCTGGATCGAGCAGTCACGTGACCCGAACGAGCCCGATCTGATCACCAGTCGGACCGCCGGGGGGACGCCGGTAGTCCTGGCTCGCTCCAGCAACCAGATCGTGGCGGCCAGGGCGTCGTACGACGGCACCATGCTGGCCTGGGTGATCGGTCAGGCCAGCGAGCGGGACAAGAAGGCGGTGGACTACCTGCTCCGGATTCGCTCGCTCGCGGGCGGGCAGGAACGGTTCATCCGGTTCCCACCAGGCGAACGAATCGCCAGCGTCGGGTTTTGAGGGCCCTCCTGCTCAGCGGAACTGGCGGTCTCGACCGGCTGGCGCCGGGGGACATCCCGCGCCCGGTGCTCTCCGAGCCCGGGGACGTGCGAGTTCGCCTGCGTGCCACGGCGCTCAACCGCCTGGATCTCTGGGTGGCGGGCGGGGTTCCCGGCGTCACCTATTCCTTCCCGCACGTCATCGGCTCCGACGGCGCCGGCACCGTCGAGGAAACCGGGCCGGGTGTTGCCGCCTTCGCGGTCGGTGACCGGGTGCTGATCAACCCGGGAGTGTCCTGCGGCCGCTGTGAATGGTGCCTCGGTGGCGAGCAGCCGCTCTGCCCCTCGTTCGGAGTGCTCGGTGAGCACCGTCCTGGCACGATGGCGGAGGAGATCGTGGTGCCGGACCGCAACCTCGCTCACCTCCCCGCCGGGCTCAGTTGGATCCAGGCCGCGGCGCTGCCGCTGGCCACCATCACGGCCTGGCGGATGCTGACCACCCGCGCCGGTGTCGGACCCGGCGAGACGGTGCTGATCTGGGGCATCGGCGGCGGGGTGGCGCTCGCGGCGCTGAAGATCGCGAGGCTCCTGGGTGCCCGGGTCATCGTGACCAGCGGCTCGGACGAAAAGCTGGCGCGAGCGCGGGCACTCGGCGCGGAGCTCGGCATCAACCACGCGACCGAGGACGTGCCCGGCAGGGTGAAGCAGTTCACCGGGCGGCGCGGCGCCGAGGTGGTGATCGACAGCGTCGGGGAGCGCACCTGGGAGCGGTCGCTGCGCAGTCTCGCGCGTCGGGGCCGCCTGGTCGTCTGCGGCGCGTCGAGCGGTCCCATGGTGACCACCGATCTCCGGCGGATGTTCTGGTTCCAGTGGTCACTGCTCGGTTCGACCATGGGGAGCGACGCGGAATTCCGCGCGGTGGTCGCGGAGGCCGCCGGCGGGCGCCTGCTCCCGGAGATCGACAGCGTCCATTCCTTCGCGGACGCGATCGCCGCGTTCCGCCGCCTTGAGTCAGGGGCACAATTCGGGAAGATCGTCGTGGAGATGCCGGTATGAGCGAACTGCTGGATCGACTTGCGGTGGGATGGTCCGAGCTGACCGAGCTCCTGCCGGGACTGCTCGCCGCGGTCGTCATCATGCTGGCCGGCTATGTCCTGGCGAGACAGCTCCGTCGCTGGAGCGACCGCACCCTCGTCCACTTCGAATTCCGGCGGCTGGCAGATGCTGGCGGCCTGACCGAGGCCGCCGAGCGGGTGCGCATCGACCCGGTCAGGGCGATCGGCTCGCTGGTATTCTGGCTCACCATGCTGGTCGCGGTCCTGCTGGCCAGCTCGGCCCTCGGGCTCGAGAACGTGCGCGAAATGTTCGGCCGGATGCTGTCCTTCATCCCGACCCTCATCTCCGGCACCGTGATCATCATCCTCGGCATGATCATCGGCGAGTTCCTGCGGGCCCTGATCGTGGCATCCGCGGGCGGGGTGGAAGGGGTGGTGACCGTCGCCAAGCTCTCCAAGGGGGCGATGGTCGGCATCGCCTTCTTCATGGCGCTGCAGGAAGTGGGTGTGAGCGAGGAGATTGTGACCGCGGCATTCACGCTGGTGCTGGGCGCCGTGGCGCTGGCGGCCGGGCTGGCCTTCGGGCTGGGAAACCGCGATCTCGCCGCCGCGCTGACCCGCCGCTGGTATGAGGAGGGGCGGCGTCGCCGCCGCGAGCGGCGACAGCAAGACGCCGGGGAAGAGCCGCCCGCGGAAACCTGAGGGGCCCTACTTGAGGCGATACCGGCCGATCCCCTGCCGCCCGTCGGGCTGACGGAGCAGGAGGTAAACGCGGCCATCGGCGCCGAACCCGCCCAGCGACGCACCCTTCGGCATCTCCACCGTGCGAATCGATTTCCCGTCGCGACCCACCACATCCCACACCGGAACCGAGTCCTCGAAGGCCCGGGCGCGCTGCAGCCAGACTTCGCCGGCGGGGTTCGTGGCTCCGGCCACGAACGGCGGCTTCTGGTCGGCGAACGGGTAGGAGAGCGCGATCCCGGCCGGTGCCCCGGTCCGGGTCATCTGGGCTCTGAGCCGGTCGAGGAACATCTCCTTCTCCTCTGGCGGCACCGCAATCGGGGTGAAGGGGCGGCCGCCGCCTCGGCTCCACTTGCCGTCGGGCGCGCGCCAGTCGACCGAATTGTCCGAGGCCCGGGCGACCCAGAGCGACCCGTCGGGCAACACGCCGAAGAGATCGCGACCGGAGAAGATCGTGGACACCATCTTCATCTGCTCGCCGAACCTCCCCTGTCCCCACACGGGGAGCTTCAGTTGCGCGACGGTGTCGGCGAGGCTGTCTCCCCGGGCGATCCGAAGGACCTCCAGGCTGTCGAGCCCGATTTCCTCCCCCGGCTCGAGCCCTCCGAGTACCGAGCGGACGTCCTCCTTGTAGGCGTTTCCCCGATGGTCGTACGCCAGAGGCTGATTGTGCCCCCCGACGCCGCGCCGGTCGAGCGTGAGCAGGAACTGCCCCTGGTCGTCCCACAGTGTGGTGCGCTCCGCCGCGAAATCCACCAGCCCGACGGTGTCCCCGCCCAGGCGGAAGACGTAGCCCGGATACTTGTGCTTGCCTGGCGCCGGGTCCGAGGGGCCGATGGTATCGGCGTGCTCACCCACGGGGGTGATGTCACCGGTGGCGAGGTCGGCGTACAGGAAGGACCGGTCGGCCAACTCGGCGAACGCGACCCGGCCATCGCGGAGCTCGACCACGTTGCTGACCTGCTGGAGGGTCCGTGTGAGCTGCGCCTCGGGCTCATCCAGCACCACGACCGGCGCGGGCGGCGTGTCGCAGGCCGTGAGCAGCGGGAGAATCAGAAGGGCGGTAACGCGTCTCACGGGGTCATCTCCTTGGAAGGCGCCGAGGCCGGCACGATGGGGAACACCAGCAGCCTGACGCCCTGTTCGAATGGTTCGGCCACCAGCAGCTCGCCATCGCCGAGGCCGACCAGGCGACCGATGCCCGGATGCGCGAGATAGCGGACCAGCCGCGACGTGGAGTCGACGACCTGGTACTCCCTGACTGTGTCGCCCACGGCCCTGCTCTTGACCAGCCAGACCAGCCCATCCCGTCCCGTGACGGCATTCTCGAAGGGCGGCTTGATGGCCGAGAATGGGATCTGCTCGACCGTCGGCCGGAGCGAGGCGTCGAATCGTCGCAGGAAGAGCTGCCGGTCGTTCTCCGTGATGGGGAGGACGCGGTCCGGGAGCTGGAGGCCGCGGCGCCAGGCACCGGCCGGATCGCGCCACTCGACCTGGTTGGCCCCCACGCGCGCCACCCAGACGGTGCCATTCGACAGAACCCCCCACCGGTCCTGGCCCGAGAGCAGCCGTCGCTCGAGGCGGACTCGGCCGTCGCTGATCACCTCGGCAAGATCCAGCGGGGCGAGCCGGGCGATGGTATCGGCCGCCGCCCAGTCCGCCCGCACCCGCACGATGGAGGCGGAGTCGAGGTTGCCGCGTCCCTCGGGACCAGGGGGAGTGCGGAGCTCGAAGTACCAGTTGCCGCCCTGATCCCGGGCACGGGGGAGCGCGCCACGCAGGCCATCGGGCGCGGTGAGTGCCCCGATCAGCGTCTCGCCCAGTGACCAGAGTGTCAGGCGCCGCCGCTGCCAGTCCGCGATGT
>JAOUIC010000105.1 GCA_029884275.1 Gemmatimonadota bacterium
CACGAGGTCGCCGGCCACGCGGCCGATGGCTCGAGCGATGCCCGGCCTTCTGGGCGAGCGTGGAGATGAGGATCATCACGACGATGATGAGAACGAAGACCAGGAGCGGGTTGATTGGCGGTTCAGACGACCGCCCGGGCCGGAAGGGATCGGCAGCCGCCAGCCCTGAGTCACTCACGCCGAACCCGCGCGCCACCGTGGCCGCGACCGCGCGGGTACCGAGCAGGAGCCCCGGGCCGTAGCGCGCCTCCCTGAGTTCGGGCACCATCAGATCGGTCATCCGGCCCGCAACGGCATCGGTCAGGATCCCCTCGAGGCCCAGGCCGACACTGAGGTAGATCTCCCCCCGCTGGCTGGAACTCCTGGGCACCAGCAGCAGCACCGCGCCGGCGTTTCGCGCCCGATCCCCGATTTCGGCCTTGGCGCCGACGCCCCACGCGCGGAGGACCGCCAGGGCGACCTCACCCGGGGCACGACCGCCGAGGCTCGGCAGGGTGACTACCGCCAGCTCCGCACCGGTTGCACCCCGTAACCGGCTGGCCGTTTCCTCGATGGCGGTGGCGGAGGCGGGATCCACGACCCCAGCCGCATCCGTGAGGTATCCGCGCGGCTGTTCCGGGAACAGCGCGCGCACACCCCGGTCCTGCGCCACCAGCAGGTGGGGGATGAGTTGAAGCAGGATGAGGGTGCGGGTAGCTTTCCGCCCTGCCATGATCATCCCCTTCCCGAAGGTGCCCGTTCTCGTCTCTCTGCTCGTCGCCCTGGCCGCCTGCACTGGCCGCGACGTGACGATCGAGGTCGTCATCCCCGGCCCAGACTCGGTCGAATCGCCGGTGCCGGGTGTCGGGCTGGTCGCGCTGCCCTATGATCGCGACAGCGTCATCCGGGAGCTGGAACGGGCCACACCGAGGCCGGCGGCGATTACGCAGGAACTCGACAGCCTGTTTCAGGTCTTCCGCGGCCCGTTCTCGGCGTATGCGACTGCCGCCTTCCGCGCGCGCACCCTGGAGCGTTCGCTGGCCGCGATTCGAGCCGAACTCGACACCATGTCGCGGGCAGCGCCAGGCTACGAGTCGCGCTACCGCGAGTTCGGCGCCCGCTCCGACACTCTCGCCCGGCTGGTGCGCGAGCGGGACGTCGCGGAGGCTGCGCTCCGCCGCACCCGCAGCGCGGTCGGGGACCGCATCGAGACCCTGCGCGCGGCGATGTCCCGCTGGCAAGATAGCGCCTACCGGGAGTACGAGAACATCACCAAGAACCTCACCACCGGATTGGGGCGGGAGCCGGTCGCGGACAGCACCGGTCCGGACGGCCGAGCTACACTTCACCTGCCGGCCGGCGACTGGTGGATCTACGCCCGCTCCTGGGATCCGTGGGATCCCAACGGCGAGTGGTACTGGAACGTCCCGGCCCGGGAGTCGCGCATCGTGCTCGACCGCTCCAGTGGCCGGCGAACCCCCCGTTATTGATCCGGTGATCCGGGAGCAACCCATGTCGAGACGCGCGATGTTCGGGCTTGGCTCGGTGCTTGTTCTTCTGGTGGCGGCCGGCTTTAGCGCGTTCCGCTCCTCGAGTGCCGACGGCGCCGGGGCCGGGGACGAGAGCCTGATCGCCCAGCGTACCAAGGGATCGGCCGCCGCGCTGCTGACGGTCTATGAAATGTCCGACTTCCAGTGTCCCTACTGCCGGAAGCAGGCGATCGAGACCTTCCCGCTGATCGAGAAGGAATTCATCGCGACCGGCAAGGTCCGGTGGATCTTCCTCCAGTTCCCGCTCACCCAGATCCACGCCAACGCCCTCCCGGCCGCGGAGTTCTCGATGTGCGCGGCCCGGGCGGGCAAGTTCTGGCCGGTGCACGATCTGTTGTTCGAGTATCAGCAGAAATGGGCCCCGCTCAAGGACCCGGCGCCGTTTCTCCTCTCCCTCGCGGACAGCGTCGGACTGTCGCGCGACGAGATGACGCAGTGCCTGGCCCGGCAGGAAATGCGGGAGATCGTCCGGGGCGAGGCGGAGGGCGCCGCGCAGGCGGGAGTTCAGAGCACGCCCACGGTCTACATTGACGGTGCCGGCCTGCTCGCGGGCGCGGCGCCCATCGAACTCTACCGCAGGGTGCTCGATTCGCTGTGGACTGATCGCAACGCGGCGAAGAAGGGCTCCTGACCGCACACCGGATCAGAACCCGCCGCCGAGGACGAGGAATACGTCGTACAGCGCGTGGGTCCAGGCGGCAATGCCGAAGCCCCGGGCCAGGTACAGCCCGTTGAGCAGCAGGCCGGCGACCATCCTGAAGGTGAACGATCCCAGCTCGAGGGCGTCCCCGAACGGGCCCACGTAGTGGAACGCGCTGAACAGGAAGGCCCCCAGCACGATCGCAAACGCCCCGGCCCAGCCGGATCGCCACTGAAACCAGACCGTCGCGGCCCGCGCCAGCAGGGACACCAGCACCACGCGGAACAGCAGTTCCTCGTACACTCCGGCGCCGAGGGAGAGAACCAGTTGCTCGCCGGGGCCAAGCGCGGTTCCCTGGAGAATGGCGAGCGCCCGGGGGCCGTTCAGCAGCAGGCCCGTCAGCATCCCCGTCACACCACCAAGACAGGCGGCGTAGACAACCGACTCGAGCCACATGCCCAGGAAAAACCGCGGCGCCGGCGCCCCGCTCCGGCGCCAGTCGCGCGCCACCAGTACGGCCCCGGTACCGAGGACAGCCACCGCAAACGCCGTCAACCCATGGCGGCCGCCCAGCAGGAGGAACAGGCTCTTGAGCAGGACGTCGGCGCCGTTGCGAATGCCGGAATCGGAGGCAACTGCCCGGGCCAGCAGCTCGTACGCCAGCAGCAGGGGCAGCGCGAAGAGCAGGCTGTACCGCGGCGCCCGGGTTGACCGCCAGTATCCGTCGAGAGGGTTCATCGCCATAATCTAGCCATCGTGAGCCAGACACCTCCCCTCCTCTATCGTATCGCGACCGCCGCGGCTCCGCGCGCCGCCTCCCTGGTCTCATCCCGGGCACGGGACGTCCTCAAGGCACGGCGGGAAAGCCTGGCCGATTTCGTGGCCTGGGCCAACGCCGGCCGCGACCGCTCCCGCCCGCTGGTCGTCGTCCATGCCTCCTCCGCCGGTGAACTGCGGCAGGCCGAGCCCGTCATCCGCCGGCTGCGCCGGCGACAGCCTGGGTGGCAGCTGGTGGCGACTCACTTCAGCCCATCGGCGGTTCCGGTGGCCCGCCAGCTCGATGTGGACGCCACCGGGTACTTCCCCTGGGATACGATGGACGAGGTGGCAGCGTTTCTGGATGCCCTCGCGCCGTCCGCCATGGTCTGGTGCAAGCACGACCTCTGGCCCGCGGCGGCTCTGGCGGCACGCTCGCGGGGCGTACGGCTTGGCATGATCGCGGCGACGGTGCGCCCAGGGAGCAGCCGACTCGCCTGGCCGCTCCGCGAGATCCTCAGGCCCGCCTACGCGGCGCTCGAGGCGGTCGGGGCTGCCTCAGAGGAAGATGCCGACGCACTGGCCCGCCTCGGCGTGACGCCGGCTCGAATCGAGATTGACGGAGACCCCCGTTACGATGCGGTAGTCGAACGGCTTGAAGGAAGCACGCCCCGCCCCGAGAGCGCTGGTACGCTCGTGGCGGGTTCGACCTGGCCAGCCGATGAGGAGGTTCTGCTCACCGCCCTGCAGCAAGTGCTCGAGCAGCGGGCAGACACCCGCCTCATGCTGGTCCCCCATCGTCCGTCGCTCGCGGGATGGCAGCGGATCGGCCGGCGAGCCGCGGCGCTGGGACTCCCAGCACCGGTCCAGCCAGGCAGCGCTTCCCCTGGCGACGTCCTCCTCGTCAGCCAGGAAGTCGGATCTCTCGCCTTCGACTACGCCCAGGGATGCATGGCATATGTGGGTGGAGGCTACCGCAGGGGCGGGCTGCATTCGGTTCTCGAACCGGCGGCCCTCGGCAAGCCGGTGCTCGCCGGACCGGAGGCACGGGACAGCCGGGACGCGAGGCGGCTCAATCAGGCGGAGGCGCTGGAGTACATCCCCCGGCGCCGGAGCGCGGCCGTACTCGAGGCCTGGTGGGTGAATTGGGCCAGGGACCCGGAGTGGCGGATCCGGGCGGGACGCGCGGCGCGCCAGGTGGTCGAGGAGGGGCGGGGGGCCGCCGACCGCGCCGCGGCGATGGTCGAGCGGCTGGTCGGTGGATGAACCGGGGAACGGGCGGGAGGCCCGCTCCCCCTACTGCCGGAGGACGACTCCTTCGAAGGTGACGGAGCGTGGCACGACGATCCCCACGGTGAGGATGGTGAGGAGGACGTCCGTGAAATTGCTCCGGACGGAGATCTTCAGGTCGGCCACGCCCTGGCCTCCGACGAGTTGAGAGGCCAGCGCGTTCTGCAGCGAAGGTTCCTTGAACTTGATCACCCCCCAGAACCCGTACGTCGCGCGGCTGGTAAGCTCGAACCGCTCCCCCTCGGCCGGGGCCGATGCCGCCGAGGCCATCGTCGCGGGCACGCCCAGGTGGGTGGCATCGAACGTCATCGCACAGCCGGAAGCTCCCAGCAGCACGAGAGCGAGCAGGGCGCCGGGAGACTGCTTGGAGATGGTTCTCACAGGCCGGGAACCTTGATGGTGTAGTTCAGCCCCACGCTCCAGACCGACGGATCGAAGCCGTCGCCGGCAAAGACCCGGTCGTAGGCCACCCCGAAGCCAAGCCCGCCGAGGAGTCCGAACTCGATCCCGCCGCTGATCCCGAAGTTGGACTCGGTCTCGTCGCCCCCGCTCCCGGAGTAGTTGTAGTTCACCACATCGAGTCGCGGGGCGAGCCAGGGCCTGATGGCGAGAGTCGGATTGGGTATCGTGAGGGCGATGCCGACCCCGATCGGAACGTGGATCTGATCGGCCTGCGGGTCGCTGGCTGATTCGGCGCCGGCCTGGAGAGTAACCGACAGCGGGGTCAACGGCCCTCCCAGGAGCTTGTAGTTCAGCGATCCGCCGATGGCGACGCGGGAATCCGCGCCGGCCACTTCCGGGTCCCAGCTCGACAGCACCACGCCGAAGCCGAACGCCCCAAGGCCAAGGCTGGCCCGCACGCCGTAGGCAGTCCCCTCGCCGTAGTCACTGTCCGGGAACCCCACCTCCCCCGCGAGGGTCACCCCGGTGGCCACGCGGCTGTTGAGCACCGGCAGCCCGGTCACCGTCTGTGAGGATCCTTTCGCGGGCAGGATGGCGAGCAGGACAGCGACAGGAAGGATGCGGCGAACCGACGACTGCATGGCGCCTCCGGCTGGTGAATACAGGGACAACCGCAATGGGGCGCGGCAAGCTAAGGGGCGGGCGACGGTCCAGTCAACGTGCCGCGCGAGGGAGCCCTCCGCAATACGACCCCTTCCGGGCTGACCGGAAGGGGTCGTCGGCCGTCCATCCCGGGGCGGTCTACTTGTGCCAGGCCACGCCGACGGCCACACCCTCGTAGTCGCCGATCGCGCCGCTCACCCGGATCTCGAAGGCCTTGCTCAGCGCGACATCGACACCGAGGCCGAGGGCGAAGAGCACCTCGTCATCGAAGTCCCCGAACCAGGGAGCGATGATCGGGTGGGCGTAGGGCGTAAACGAGACGTTCGAGTCCTCGAGCTCGATCTGTCGGCCGATGCTGAACCCGAACGGAATCGAGAATCCGCTGTTGCCGTCGGAGAAGAGCGCGCCGAATCCGGCGGTGAGGGATCCGTCGAGCGGGATGTCCTCGGAGTGCTTGAGCACCGCCATCCGGCCGTCAATGCCAATGCCGAACGCCGCGTCCGGCTCGATGTCGATGAAACCGGCGGTGAGGCCAAGGTCGAAGCTCTTCCGGGCGAAGCGGAAGCCTCCTTCGAGGGCCACATCGGCCGCGTCGCCGGGATCGGAGATATAGCCGTTGATCTCGGTCTTGGTGAAGGCCTGGTAGGGGCTCCGGAACACCGGGGTCCCGAGCACCTGGGCCGAGGCGACCTCGGTCGCCAGCATTCCGATGAGCAGCACCGCAAGAGTCACGCGACGATTCATTTCCCCTCCCCCTTGACCTGTTCCGCAACCACGCGGACGGTGTTGTGAATGGCCTGCAGGAATCCTCCGTCTACGGTGAAGCGATGCGTGGCGCCACCGGCCTTCACCACCAGCGGCCCGCGGCCCAGCAGCGTCATGAACGGCGCGTGGCGCGGCAGGATGCCGACCTGGCCGTCGGAGGCCGGCGCGGTGACCGCATCGGCTTCGCCGTCGAAGATAGCGGCCTCGGGGGAGATGACCGTGACCCGCATCACGAACTCGCCAGCTTCTTGGCCTTCTCCACCGCCTCCTCGATGCTGCCCACCATGTAGAAGGCCTGCTCGGGGAGATCGTCGAACTCGCCTGACAGGATCCGCTCGAAGCTCTCGATGGTGTCCTGCA
>JAOUIC010000106.1 GCA_029884275.1 Gemmatimonadota bacterium
CGTGGCGGGCCAGGCGGCGGACGGGGGCGGGGCGGGCGCTGATCGCCCACCTCCCCGGGTCCCGGCAGGGCGGGTCGCTGACCCGCCCTTTGCGTTTGCAGACGCTGGCAGGAAGTTGAATTCATTCCCCATGCCCGTTTCCGAGCCACGGCGTCATTCCCGCGCGGGCACGCTGGCTGCCCTCCTCGTCCTGCTCGCCTCGATCGGCGCCAGCGTCGTGCGTCTGGGTTCCCTGCCCAGGCTGGGCCCATTTCTCGATCCGGCCCACGGTGCCTGGAGCGCCGCGCGCCAGACCCGATCGGACGATGATGGGGCCCGGATTCCGGGTCTCTCGGCCCCGGTAGCCATCCGGTTCGACGACCGCCGGGTGCCCCATATCGTCGCCGCCAATGAGCTCGACGCCGTTCGTGCGCTGGGGTACGCAGTGGCGCGGGACCGGCTGTTCCAGCTGGAGCTGCAATGGCGCGCAGGGGCAGGCCGCCTGACTGAACTGGTCGGTTCCGCGGCGCTCGGGATGGACCGGGACACACGGCGGCTCGGCCTCCCGATGGCCGCCGCGTCCCGCCTGGCATCCCTCGCCGATACATCGGGTGAGCGGCGGCTCCTCGACGCCTTCGCCGGCGGGGCCAACGCCTGGATCGATGCCCTCGATTCGCGCGCCATCCCGTTCGAGTACCACCTGCTCGGGCGGCAGCCGGCGCGGTGGGAGCCGGTCAACAGCCTCCATCTGCTGGGCCGAATGGGATGGACGCTCGCCTTGAGCAATCTCGAGCGGGTCCGTGAAGCCGCGGCACAGCTGGTCGGGCCGGAGGCTGCCGACGCTCTCTATCCCCGCAACAGTCCCATCCAGGAGCCGCTCAAGCCCAACGGCCTGCAGGCGCCGCGGTTCGACCCTGTGCGGTTCCCCCCGCCGCGCCGCTCCTCCAGCGGGGCGCGTGCTGCCGGCGGCAGCCTCCTCGCGCGGCCGGATGGCGCCGCCCACGACGCGCTGGGCTCCAACAACTGGGCGGTCGCGCCACGCCGGACCGCCGGTGGTCATGCGTTGCTCGCGGGAGACCCGCACCTCGAACTGACGCTCCCCTCGATCTGGTATGAAGCTCACCTGGTGGTCCCCGACTCTCTCGATGTCTACGGGGTCACCATCCCGGGTGCCCCCGCGATCATCATCGGATTCAACCGCGACCTCGCCTGGACCTTCACCAACACCGAATCGGATGTACTCGACCGGTACCTCGAGGTGGTGGACGCCGCTGCGGCGCCGTCCCGGTATCGGCTCGACGGGGAATGGCGCGACCTCCGAGTGGTGGTGGAGCGGTACCGTGACCCCGGTGGCGTGACCATCGCGACCGACACCATCCGTTTCACCCATCGGGGCCCCATGCTCCGGGATCCGGCGGGCCGCTGGACCTCGATTCGCTGGACGGTGCTCGAGGGCAACGACGGGCTGATGGCCCTGAGCCGCGGGGCCCGCGCCCGCACCGCGGAGGAATGGCAGCGGCAGCTGCTCGGTTTCCGGGCTCCGCCGCAGAACATGCTGGTCGCCGACCGGCAGGGGACGATTGCGATTCGCTCCACCGGAAGATTCCCGATCCGGCCCGCCGGCCGAGGGGACCTGCTTCAACGGGGCGACACCACCGCCTCCGACTGGCTCGGGGACTGGAGCGCGGCGGAACTGCCCCAGGCGGTCAATCCGGCGCAGGGGTATCTCGCCTCCGCCAACCAGCAGCCGCTCGATCCCCGGCACGACGGCCGGTACCTTGGCGCGAACTGGTACTCACCCTGGCGTGCCATGCGGATCAACGCACTCCTCCGCGGCGATTCTTCGATCACCCCCGACGACATGCGCCGGTTCCAGACCGATCCCGGCAGTGCCTCAGCGGACCTCTTCGTCCCGGCCTTCCTGGCGGCCGCCAACCGGGGGGCGGGGGACTCCGGTGCTCACCGTGCGGCGCAGCTCCTCGCCGAGTGGGATCGCCGCTACACGGGGGAGAACACCCGGGCGGTGCTGTTCGAGGCGGCGCTGGGTGAACTGGCGGAGCTGCTGTGGGATGAACTCCGGCCCGCCGACCCCGCGCTGCCGCGGCCGCCATACCCGGCGGGCGCCATCATCGCCGCCCTGCTGGTGGATTCCACCAGTATCTGGTGGGACCGGGCCGAGACGACGGATCGGGTCGAGCAGCGCGACGACATCCTTGCCGCGGCGCTGGTGGCGGGCCTCGACGAAGTGACGCGGAAATACGGTGAACCGGATCGAGGTGGCTGGCGGTGGGACCGGATCCGACATGCGCGCATCAACCACCTCCTCTACCTCGGCTCGCTCTCGGCACTCGAGGTCCCGGTCCAGGGGGGACAGAGCACGCTGAACCCCTCGTCGGGTGACGGCAGCTTCGGGCCCAGTTGGCGGATGGTGGTCGAGCTCGGGCCGGCGCTGAAGGCATGGGGTGTCTTCCCGGGAGGGCAGTCCGGCAATCCCGCGAGCCGGTGGTACGACGACCGGATCGCGCGGTGGAGCGAGGGGGAGCTCGACACCCTGCGCATCGCACCCGTTCCGGCCGTGGTCTCCGATTCCCTCCGGCTGGAGCCGGTCCGATGAGGCCTGGTATTGCGACGAGGGCCGCACTGCTGACCCTGCTCATGGCCCTCGGCACCTGGGTGATGGGGTGGTGGATCGTGCCGCTGGTGGCGTTTGGATGGGGGATTGCCTCGAGCCCGGCGTTGCCATGGCTTGCCGGACTCGCTGGCGCCGCGGCGTGGGGAGTCCTGCTCTCGAGCGCCCCATGGGATGCACTCCGCCGTCTGGCGCCGCGGATGGGCGGGGTCTTCCACCTGCCTGGCTGGGGGATGGTGATCCTGACCCTCGCATTCGCCGGGCTGCTGGGGTGGAGCGCGGCGCGGGTGGGATCGGCTCTGGGGGCGAGCCTCAGGGGCGCGTCCGCTTCCCCTCCGAAGCCCTGAAAGCCGGCGGGGGCTGGTCAGTGTCCGCCCCCCAGCCTAGATTTGGGATGTCTTGTAACCTGCGGAGGGGATTCTGACCCTGTTCGCTTCAACCTTGTAGCTGAAGGATTGTTTTTTGTCACGCGCTAATCGTCGCCCCACCTCGTCCGCTCCGTCGCGGTCCCGCAATCTGGGCCGCCGTTCCATGGATGCACACCGCCAGTGGCTGATCGACAAGTACGGCCCCGTGTGTGCCTATTGCGGCACCGACATCCCTGAAGACCGCACCACCCTCGACCACGTCTATCCTCGCAAGGGGCAGACCGCATACGACCGACCCGACAACCTGGTCATCGCCTGCCAGTCCTGCAACTCCGCGAAGGCCGACACCCCGTTCCTCGCGTTCATCGCCCAGCGCCGTTCGCGGGGCGTCTTCCTGCTGCACTATGGGGAGCATCTCTCGGACTGGGTGAAGGACATGGTGCGCCAGACGTCGGAACGGGAGTTCCTGCCCTCGACGACGCCGGTGTTCACCCGGTAGCGTCCCGCCCTACCGTCGTACCGTACTACCGTCCTACCGCCTCCCCCACGATCCGGTGCTGCTCGGTAGCATGCGCCGAGGGGTACCCTTCCGCCGGGCTGGCCCGGTCCGGCCTGCCGACATAGCGCAACGGGAGTGAAGCCGGCAGGACCTCGCGGAGGCGCGGTTCCACGAAGGTCCATGGCCCCATGTTCCGCGGCTCCTCCTGCGCCCAGACGATCTCCGTGAGGTGCTGGTAGTGGCCGAGCACGGTGCGGAGTTCGGCGGCAGGGAACCGATACAACTGTTCCAGTCGGACCAGGGCGGTGGGGCTTCCGGCGGCCTCGCGGGCCGCGAGGAGATCGTAGTACACCTTGCCGGAACAGAGGACCAGGCGGCTGGCCTCGCGGTGCAACCGTGCGGCCTGCGGATCGTCGAGCACCGGCTGCCAGCCGATCGCGGTGAAGTCGCCTACCCGGCTGGCGGCCTGCGGGAGGCGCAGCAGGCTCTTCGGCGTCATCACGATCAGCGGGCGCTGTCGCCTCCGGCGCGCCTGGCGGCGCAGCAGGTGGAAGTACTGCGCCGGCGTCGACGGGTTCGCCACCCGGATGTTCCCTTCGGCGCAGGCCTGCAGGAACCGCTCGAGCCGGGCACTGGAATGCTCAGGCCCCTGACCCTCATAGCCGTGGGGAAGCAGCAGGGTCAGGCGGGTCGAGAGGCCCCACTTGGAGAGCCCCGAGACGATGAACTGGTCGATGATGACCTGCGCGCCATTCATGAAGTCGCCAAATTGGGCCTCCCACAGCACCAGCGTCTCCGGCGCGGCGGCGCTGTACCCGTATTCGAAGCCGAGTGTCGCGAGCTCCGACAGCGGGCTGTTGTGGAGTTCGAAGGTGGCGAGCGCACCTGGGAGGTGTCCGATCGGCGTGTAGGGCCGCCCGGTGACGGCATCGTGCAGCACCAGGTGCCGCTGGCTGAAGGTGCCGCGCTCGACATCCTGCCCGGTCAGCCGGATCGGGATGCCCTCCACCAGCAACGACGCGATGGCCAGCGCCTCGGCATGCGCCCATTCGACCTCCGGTTCGCCGCCCAGCGCGGCGCGGCGGCGCTCCAGCTGCTTCTGGAGCTTGGGATTGACGGTGAACCCCTCGGGCCAGGAGATCAGCTGGTCGTTGAGGGCGCCGAGCAGGTCGGCGGGAAGCGCGGTCTCGAGGTCGAGCCCCGAGGTCGGTTCGGTGGATTTGGCCGCTTCCTTCGCGACCGCGGTTCCCATGCTCGCCTTGAATGACGACAGGCAGTCGGCCAGCCGCTGGTAGGTCTCGTCGTAGATCCGGCCGGTTTCGGCCTCGGGCACCACCCCGCGCTGAGTCAGGAGCGCGGCGTACTGCTGGCGCACCGTGGGTAGCGCCTTGATGCGCTCGTACATCAGCGGCTGAGTGTACGAGGGCTCGTCGCCCTCGTTATGTCCGTGGCGCCGGTACCCGACCAGATCGATCAGCACGTCCTCGTGGAACCGCTCCCGGTAGGCCATCGCGAGCCGCACCGTCGCGATGCACGCTTCGGCGTCATCGGCGTTCACGTGGATGATCGGGATGTCGAAGCCCTTCGCCAGGTCGCTCGCGTGGCGGGTCGAGCGGGAATCACCCATGTCGGTGGTGAAACCGATCTGGTTGTTGGTGATGATGTGAATCGTCCCGCCGGTCCGATACCCGCGCAGCGCGCCGAGGTTGAGCGTTTCGCTCACCACCCCCTGGCCCGCGAAGGCGGCATCACCGTGGATGATCACGGGGACGGCGGTGCTGGGGTCGTGATGCGGCTCGCGGCCCTTGCGGCTGGTCTGCCTGGCCCGCGCCCGCCCGTCCACCACCGGACCGACGAACTCGAGATGACTCGGGTGGGGCGACAGGGTGACGGTCACCACCTTGCCGCTCCGGGTCTTGTACCCACCTTCGGCGCCGTGGTGGTACTTCACGTCACCGGTGCCGCCCTCCGGCGTGCCGGCCCCGAGCTGGGCGTTCTTGGCGCTCTCGAACTCGGCGAAGATCGTCTCGTACGAGCGGCCCACGGTGTGGGCCAGCACATTTAGCCGGCCGCGATGGGCCATGCCGATCACCACCTCGCGGGCGCCCTGCTGTGCGGCCAGTTCGATGAGCTGGTCCAGCATCGGCACCAGCAGGTCCACCCCCTCGATCGAGAACCGCTTCTGCCCCAGGTAGGCCTTGTGGAGGAAGCGCTCGAAGGCCTCGACGTCCACCAGCCGCCGATAGAGCCACTGCTGCTCCTCCGCGTCGGGCAGCTCGCGGTGCATTCCCGACTCGACCACCTGGCGCAGCCAGGTCCGTTCCGCGTGGGTCGAGATGTGCTCCATCTCGTAGGCCATCGTGCCGCAGTAGGCCTCGCGCAGCCGGGGGAGAGCGTCGGCCAGCGTGTCGCCGGGCGTGGACAGCCGAAGCACCGAGGCCGGAAGCGCCCTCATCACATCGGGCGTCAGACCGAGGGGGTTCGGATCGAGTGACGGGTCACCCGGCGGCGGCATGCCGAGCGGATCGAGCCTGGCGGCGAGGTGTCCGTGGGTACGGTACGCCTTGACCAGCGCCATGGCGGCGGCGACGACGTACAGGTCGGCCTGCGATTCCACCACCGACCCCGAGCCGCGCCCGGCCCTGGCCGGGTGGACCGCGGCTGGAGCCGGTTCGGCCAGGCCCAGGCTGGCGAACGCCTCCTCGTAGAAACGCTCGTCACCCTGCAGCAGCTGGTCCACGGCGCGGAGAAACTCGCCCGACTCGGCGCCCTGGATGACGCGGTGGTCGTAGGTGCTGGTGACCGTCATGACCTTGGCGATCCCGAGTTCGCGCAGCCGGTCGTCGGAGAGATCGCTGAATGCGGGCGGGTAGGCGATGGAGCCAATCGCGATGATGCTTCCCTGGCCC
>JAOUIC010000107.1 GCA_029884275.1 Gemmatimonadota bacterium
TTCTGCGGCGGAGTTCGTTGCGGGCCAGGTTGGAGGCGATGGTGTAGATCCAGGTGGAAAAATTCCGTTCCCGGTCGAATCGGTGCAGGTGGCGGTGAACCCGGAGAAAGGTGTCCTGCACCAGCTCCTCGGCGCGGTCCCGGTCCCCGGTCATGCGATAGACGAAGTTGATCAGCCGGCTCTGGTAGCGTTCCACGATCTGGCCGAAGGCGTGGGAGTCCCCCGCCAGGTGCGCCTCGATGACCCGGTTGATGTCGGCTTGCGTCCGGGGGAGGGTCGTCACCCGTCGCCGGCCGAGCGTACCGCGGAGGAACCGGATGATTGCCACGGCGGTTCCCTACCTCACACCCAGCCCGGCGAATGCCGCGGCGTAGAACAGGGCGACGAGTGTCTTGCCATCCACGATCTCCCGGTTTCGGATCATCCCCCGCACCTCGGACCAGGGCGTCGGGTGGAGCTCCATGAACTCGTCCGTCTCCCGGCTGTGCGCGCCCGGCTCGAGCCCGCGGGCGAGAAACAGATGAATCCGCTCGTCGGTGAAGCCCGGCGTGGTGTAGATCGTCGTGAGGGGCTCGAGGCTCTGCGCGCGCATTCCCGTCTCCTCCTCCAGCTCCCGATGGGCACAGCGCTCGGGGGTCTCGCCATGGTCCAGCCTGCCGGCTGGGACCTCCCAGATGAAGCCGTCAGCGGCGTGCCGGAATTGCCTGAGAAGCAGGATCCGGGGATCCGCCGCCTCGCCGCCGTCCAGGATGGGGACGACCGCCGACGCCCCGGGATGACGGATCATCTCCAGCCTGCCCTGCGAGCCGTCCGGGAACCCGACGGTGTCGAGGTCGAGGTTGACAATGCGCCCGGTGTACTGCCGCTCAGAGGCAAGGAGACTCATGCAGGGCCAACATGCAGCCCGGAGGGCGGGGAGACAAGGGCCGGGGGTTCTGGCCGGGTTCGCGCCGGGGGTCCCCGGCTACTGGAACCACCGCCGGACGACGACCACGGGGATCTTCCAGGCCTCCGCGGCGAAGAACCAGACCTCCCGGCGCCGGCTCGCCGAGATCGGGCTGGTTCTGGTCGGACTGGTGGCGACTTCCATCCCGGTGGCCTTCGCCTCGAACCGGAGGCGCAGCATGTGGAACGGGTCGCTGACCAGGATGGCCCGGGACACGCCACGGCCCCGCGCCCACTCCGCGACCGAGACCATCGACGCCCGGGTGGAGCGTCCCTCCGGCCGGACCACGATGGCTGTCGCGGATACCCCGTTGGCCACCAGATACTGGCGGGCGACGGTGGCTTCGCTCACCCGGTCGCCGTCGCCGATGCCGCCGGTCACCACGATCTCCGGCGCGAGTCCTTCGCGATACAAGCCGAGGGCATGATCGAGCCTGGCCCGGAGCACCGGCGAGGGCTTGCCGTTGTACTGCGCGGCGCCGAGGACGACGATGGCGCCGGCCGCGGCCCGCTGATCGTCGCGGCTGGCCGAGATGACGGCGGCGAGCGACGCGAGGTACACCACTATGAGGGCCGCGGCGGCCCCTGCGATCCAGCGAGTCAAGATTCCTCGAGCTCGAAGCTCTGGCCCTGCGCCGGGACGTGGACCCGCTCGATCCCTTCCTCCTTGAGAATCCCGGCCATGGCCCTGGAGGCGTCGGCCTCCCCATGGACCACAAAGGCCCGGCGCACCGGGCCACCGAGGCGTTTCACCCAGTGACGGAGCTCATGGCGGTCGGCGTGGGCGGAGTAGCCGCTGATGGTCTCGACCTCACAGCGCACCGCGACTTCCTCGCCGAAGACGCGGACCGTCTTCCGCCCCTCCTGGATCCGCCGTCCGAGCGTGTGCTCGGCCTGGAATCCGACGAACAGCACCATGCTGTGCGGGTCGCCGAGATGGTTAGCCAGGTGGTGCAGGATGCGCCCCGACTCGGCCATGCCGCTGGCGGCGATGATCACCGCCGGCCCGTGGAGGGTGTTGAGCCGCTTCGACTCCATCACGTCGCGCACGTAGCGCACCAGCGGAAAATCGAACAGCGCGGTGGTGGCTTCGATCATCCCTTCACCCCTGTCGAAGAGTTCCGGGTGCAACCGGAAGACCGCGGTCGCATCCACCGCCAGCGGGCTGTCGACGTAGATCGGGACCCCCGGGATCTTGCCGGCCCGAAACAGCTGATGCAGGCTGTACACCAGCTCCTGGGTACGGCCCACGGCGAAGCTCGGGATCATCAGCTTGCCGCCGCGGCCGGCCACGCGTCGTACCAGATCGCCGAGATGGACCTCCGCCCCGGCCACCGACTCGTGCTCGCGGTCGCCGTAGGTGGACTCGATGATCAGGGTGTCCACCGGGCCGGCGGGGGGGTCGGGATCGCGGATGATCGGGAGGCCGGAGCGCCCGATGTCACCCGAGAACACCAGGCGGTGCGCGGGCCCCTCGGTGACCCGGAGGTCCACCGAGGCGGAGCCGAGAATGTGCCCGGCGTCGGTGAATTCGAACGCCAGGTGCTTCCGGATGTGGTGCACCCTTCGATAGGGCATGGCGACCATCAGGTCCTGGACCGCCACCGCGTCCGCCACGGTGTACAGCGGCTCGCTCTCGGCGCCCCGGCGGCCGCGGCGCTCGAGAAAGGCGGCGTCCTTCTCCTGGATGTGCGCCGCGTCAGGCAGCATCACCGCCGCGAGGTCGCGGGTGCCGGGTGTGGCATAGATGGGTGAATGGAATCCCCGATTGACCAGGAGGGGCAGGCGGCCGGCATGATCGATGTGCGCGTGACTGAGAATGACCGCGTCGATTCGGCGTGGGTCGACCGGCAGGTTGGCGTTGTGGGCACGGGTTTCGGCGCGCCTGCCCTGGAACAGGCCGGCATCCAGCAGGATCCTCGCCCCGGCCGCCTCGAGCAGGTGCATGGAGCCGGTGACCTGCCCCGCGGCCCCGTGGAAGGTGAGGCGGATCATCGCTGGCGGCCGGTGTCGGTCATGCCGTCCCGAAGATGCGGTCTCCGGCATCGCCCAGGCCAGGCACGATGTAGCCCTGGGCGTTGAGCCCCTCGTCGAGTGAGGCGGTGTAGATCCTCACGTCGGGATGTCCATCGAGCATCCGCTGGATGCCCTCCGGCGCCGCGACGATGCAGAGCAGGCGGATGCGATAGGCGCCCGCGGTCTTCAGCGTGGTGACCGCCGCGGTGGCACTGCCGCCGGTCGCGAGCATCGGGTCGAGGATGAAATATTCGAGACCGGTCCGGCGCTCCGAGGGCTTGGCGTCGGGGCCAGGTTCGTCGATTGGGAGCTTGGTGTAGTAATGGGTGGGTTCGAGCGACGCCTCGTCGCGCTTCATCCCGATGTGCCCCACCCGCGCGTTCGGCAACAGGTGCGACACGCCATCCAGCATGCCGAGTCCGGCGCGGAGGATCGGCACCAGGATCAGACGCTTGCTGGATACCATGTGCCCGGTGATCTGGCCCAGCGGGGTCTCGATCTCCGCCGCCTCGACCGGCAGGTCCCTGGTGGCTTCGTAGGCAATCAGCATCGAGATCTCCGCCACCAGCTGCTTGAAGTCGCGCGAGCTGGTGGCGCGCATGCGCAGCAGGGACAGCTTGTGCTGCACCAGCGGGTGGTCGATGACCGTCAGGTTGGGGAAGCGGGTGTGCGTCATGGGGGAGAAGATGGAGGGAAAGGCGGTAGGGCGGTAGGATGGGAGGGCGGCATGGCGTTGGGTTTACGTCACCGCCCTATCGCCCCACCGTCAGCATCGCCAGCCCGAGCGACATGACGGCCAGCACGATCCACTGCAGCAGCCCGGCCACGAGTGGTCTGGCACCTGCGGCACGCAGATCACCAAGTCCGGTCTGGAGCCCCACACCGGCCATCCCCACGCAGAGGAGCCAGAGGTCGGCGCGGCGGAGGAGTGTGAGTGTTTCTTCGGGGATCACGCCAGTCGAGTTCACCCCGGCGAACACCACGAACATGAGCAGGAACCACGGAATCGCGGAGACCTTCGCGGTCCCGGCGGCAGTGTGATGCCGGGGCAGCCACCAGGCGAGCCAGAAGACCACCGGTGCGAGGAGACAGATCCGCGCGAGCTTGACCACCGTGGCGACACGGGCGGCCTCCTCGCTCATGCCGAAGCCCGCCGCCACGACCTGCGCGGTCTCGTGGAGGCTGGCGCCGTCCCAGATGCCGAACAGCTGGTCGTTCAGCCCGAGCATGCGGCCGATCCAGGGGTACAGGATGATACCGGCGGTGCCGAACAGGGTGATCACGCCGAGTGCCACGGCGGTGTCCCGCTTCTCGGCCTGCACCACGCTGTCGGCCGCGACGATGGCCGATGCGCCACAGATCGCGGTGCCGACCCCTAACAGTAATGCCAGCTTCTCCGGTACTCCGAGCCGCCGCGCGATCCACCAGCCGAACACGAGCGAGCCGATGGTGGAGACGGTCACCACCGCCAGACCGGCGGCGCCGATCTGCAGCACTTCGCCGAGGCTCAGCCGGAAGCCGAGCCCCGCTACCGCCCAGCGCAGCACCGGTCGCTGCGCCAGACGGACGCCCGGGACCACCAGGTCGGGGAGCACCAGGAGCGAGGCCAGCGCCATGCCGAGCAGGATGACCAGCAGCAGGGCGCCGAGGTGCAGGGTGTCGCGGAAGAAGGGGAGGTCGCCCAGCACCAGTGCCACGGTGGCGAGCGCCATGGTGAGCAGGAGGCCGGGCAGCCAGGCCGCCCGGGCGGTGCTGGTCACGGCGTGTATTCGAGCGCCCTGTAGCGTCGCCGCCAGCCGGCCTCGACCGGCTCGTAGATGTGGCAGGAGGTCATCTCGCCGCCGTACACGTGGATGGTGACGGCCGGCTGGTCGCCGGCGTTGGCGAGGACGTGGTACTCGAACGGGGGAATCAGCGCCCCGGCCTCGGCGGGGCCGGCGAGAACCTCGGTCTCCCGGGAGAACTGCACCACCCCGTTCTCCGGGTCGCCACCGCGGACCGAGTACGAGGTGACCCGGATGCGGCCCTGGTAGACGCACTCGACGCACCAGATGCCGCTGTGATCGTGCAGCGGGGTGCCCTGGCCCACATTCCAGACCATGGCGAGCACCGAATAGCGGCGGCTCGGGTCGAGGTGGAGCAGCCGCCGGGCGTAGCGCTCGGGGCGGGGTTCGAGGAAGGGGGCCTCGAGCAGGTCGGCGCTTTGCGAGACGACGTCGGTGAGCACCCGCTTCACGGTGCGGCAGCGGACCTCGTCGTCGTTCTCGGCCACGGCGGCGTCGAGCCGGCGGATCAGGTCCGCGAGCGGGGGAGAGAGCGTGGCTGAGGTCATGGGCAGATTCCTCCGGCGATGCCGCCGTTCGGTTCCAGACAGGGTGTGGGGTTCGGCGGAATCGCGCAAGGGAGCGCGGGGATCAGGCCTTTCACGGGGTAGCCGCTTTCCTTATATTCCCGCCCCTTCGGCTGGGTAGCTCAGTTGGTAGAGCAGCGGACTGAAAATCCGCGTGTCGGGGGTTCAATTCCCTCCCCAGCCATGGCACTGACGCACGCCGCTCCTCGCCGGGTGGCGTTCGTCGTTCGGGGGGTCAGCGGCGACCGCGCTACGGCCTTGGTGTCCTCGCCCAGAGGGGCTCGGATCAATTCCCTCCCCAGGCGACGCCCGATATTCCCGGGGCCGCGTGAGCCGCCCCTCGCGCACCGGTCAACCGGCACGACTGATCCCCTGACCTCCGTTCGCGGAAGCCAGGGGATCAGTCGCTTGCTGGCATGTCGCTCAGTATTCGTTCCAGTCCACCCCGCCGAGATCGATCGAGTAGCAGTCGTTGGCGCAGGCTGCCGCCGCCCCAAGCATGACCCCGCCCAGAATGCCGACGGTCAGCCCGATGGCCTTCAAAGGAGCCCGTTTCCTGACCGCGACGGATTGGACGTCCGCCAGTGCGAAGGCAACAGTGTCGGCTGTCGCCACGGCGGTGTCGGGGCGGGCATTCTGGAGCGGCAAGGCGACGCTTCCTTTGGTTCCAGCCGGCTGCTTCAGTCCGACAAGGCTGTCATTCCGCAGGATTGGGGAGTGGAGCTCGGACCGCGTGCTGTCGTGGAGCGTGAGCCGGACTGATTGGAGCGGCCCTCCCGGAGCAATTCCTCGGGAGTGACCTGCTGGGTCCGCCAGCTGGTGCAGGCCGCCTGGGCGATCAGGACCAGCACGGCCAGCAGGGCGCGGAGCCCGGAGTGGCGACGCCAGTAGCGCATGGAGCCTCCAGAAGTTCGGGGCCCGCGCCACCGCACCGACGTGCGGCACCGGACCCAACCTGTTCTGGTGGCCAAGGTGGATTCCAGCGATCAAGCAGCAGTCAAGCGCTCGCCTCCCTGGTCGTCAATCGTCGTCGTCCTCGTGTTCCCGGTGCCCCTCC
>JAOUIC010000108.1 GCA_029884275.1 Gemmatimonadota bacterium
CGTCCGCTGCCGCTGGTCAGCGAAGTGGTCACCAGGCCGATCGAATCGACCATGTCCAGAGCGGCGGTGTCCGGCGTCCGCCAGTAGATCTCCGCCCCCGGAATGGTGTCGCCGTCGATGTCGATGTCCTGCGCCTGCAGCGGGAGGGTATCGCCGGGCTCGACCGCGGCCGGCGAGGGAAGGATCACCCGAAGCGCGACCGCGCCACCGCCGGTGCCGCTGAGGTCGCTGCACCCCGTCACTCCGAACGCCAGCGCGGCGAGCCAGGCGGCCCTCATGCCTGCTCCGGCGCGGCCGTCTCCAGCTCGCGCAGGGCCGCTTCGGCGTGCCGCACCCAGCGATCGGCATCCTGGCCCTTCGGCGGCCGCGCAAGAAAGGCCCGGAGATGTTCCATCGCCTCGGCGCGCTCCCCCTTCTCCTTCAGGCGGAAGGCGAGCCCGTAATGGGCTCCCACCAGCGTCGGGTCGAGGGCCAGGGCGCGGCGATAGAACCGGATGGCCTCCTCGTGCTGGCCGGTCTTGGTGTAGGCAATCGCGATGTCCTGGAGAATGCGCGGGTCGCTGGGCTTGTCCCGCAGGGCCAGGCGGTAGGAAGTGAGCGCTCCCTCGTAATCCCCCTGCCGCTCGAGGGCGAGCGCTTCGTTGAGGTAATCGAGGCGCTGAGGCTTCGGGGTCTCCTTGGCCGCGCCGCCGAACAACCGCCGCCAGAGGCTCATCGGGGGAGAAGGTCCTTGGGTGGTCGAAGGAGGGAGTCTGACGGATAAGATAGCCCGCGGCCGGAGGGGCCGCAACGCAGTTGAAGCCTCCCCGGAGCGGGGCTAGGTTAACTTTCGAGCATTCCCTGACCGATCGGTGGCCCCATGAAAAAGACTCCCCCCGTCCCGCCCGTCCGCGGTGTCCTCGAGGTGGACTGGCCCTTCTTCGGGGAGATCTGCCGGGCGCTCGCGCTGAAGGTGGCCCGGGCCTACCAGCCCGAGATCGTGCTCGGCATCGCCAAGGCCGGCGTGATTCCCGGCGTGGTGATCGCGTCGATCCTCGACGTCGAGTTCGCCTCGATGGCGGTCACCCGGCACAGCGCCGGCGACGAGCCGATGCTGGTCACCGGGCCGCCACCCTCCATCAACGGCCGTCGGGTGCTGCTGGTGGACGAGACCTGCGACTCGGGGTCGACCATGCGTCTCGCGCTCAACGAAGTGCGTGCGCTGCATCCGAGCGCCGTGTTCTCCGCGGTGTCATTCCGGACCGGGCCGTTCATGCCGGACTTCCACGCCTTCGAGACCGAGCACCAGATCATCCTGCCCTGGGACCGTGAGGTCTTTCGCGACGGAGAGCTGGTCATGCGTCCCGACTACGCTGAATGGCTGCGCGGGAACGCCTGAAGCAGCAGCTCGCCGACGCGCTCCGGGCCTCCCGGGCCGATCACACCGAGATCCGGCTCCAACGCACCTGGGCCAGCACGCTGGCCTGGCGCGGGAGCCGCCTCGAGGCGGCGACGACCGCGCTCGAGGTCGGCGGCACCGTCCGCTGCCTCAACCGCGGCAAGGGGTGGGGGACGGCCTCGTTCACCGGCTTCGGTGACCTGCGGGCGATGGTCTCCCGGGCCCACGAGTTGTCGCTCGCCGTCCCTCTCGACGCGCCCATCCGGCTGGCCGAGGTCCCCGCCCGCGAGGCGGACTTCCTCGCCGACCTCGACGGTGATGTCCGGGATGTGCCGCTCAGCGACAAGCGGGCCCTGGTCGACCGCCTCGCCCAGGAGATGCTGGGCGGCGACCGCCGCCTCGCCGATTCGTACTGCGCCTACCAGGACGCGGTGATCGAGCGCTGGGTCGCGACCTCCGAGGGCGTGATGCTGTACGACATCAGGCCCGATGTGCGGTTCACTGCCGCCGCCGTCGCCCGGGAAGACAATCTGCAGGGCCGGGGAGTCGAATCGTGGGCGGGCCGGGTCGGATGGCGCTCGATCAGCCGGCTGGAGCAGGCCCCGCGCACCGCCGGGCGACGCGCGGTCGCGCTGCTGCGCGCCGAGCGGGTCCGGCCAGGAACCTACCCGGTGGTGCTCGATCCGAGGGCCATGGGCACCCTCATCCACCAGACCGTCGGGCACCTGAGTGAGGCCGACGGACCGGGCGCGGCCCCGGGTGACGAGCCGATCCTGGCGCCGGGGCGGCGCGTCGGCCCGGACATACTCACTGTGGGAGACGATGGATCGGCGGCCGGTCTCCCCGGCTCGTTCGCGTTCGATGACGAGGGGGCCCCGACCCAGAACACCCTGCTGCTGCAGCACGGCGTGGTGGTCGGCAGGCTGCACACCCGGGCGACCGCGGCGCGCGCCGGCGTCAGGCCCAGCGGCAACGCCCGGGCCGCCGGCTACGGCGACAGCCCGTCGGCACGGATCACCAACCTCTACGTCAGCAACGGACGGGGTACCCTCGAGGAGCTGATCGGGGGCATCGCGTTCGGCCTCTACTGCTGCGACGCGCTGGCCGGGTCGCTGCAGCAGTCGCGCTACGCCCTCACCACCGGCTACGGCTACCTGATCCGCGACGGGCGACTGGCCGAGCTGGTGCAGCCCGTTGTCCTGGCGGGCGACTTCACGGAGATGCTGCGGCGGGTCGACGCGGTCGCGGGAGACTTCAGCTGGAGCCCGCTCGCGGCCGGGTGCACCCGGTCCGGCTCGGGCGCGCTCGCCGTCGCCGACGGGGCTCCCCACACCCGCTTCGAGGGCCTGGCGGTGGTGGGAGACGCCGGGTGATCGGCATCCTCCTCGAGGAGGCCCGGCGGCGCACCACGGGGGCCGACCTCACCTACAAGAGTGACGAGACGACCACGCTCGAGCTGCGTGGCGGACGCGTCTCGTCCGCCCGCGTGGCGTTGTCCCATGGTGTCTCCCTCCGGGTGCAGGCGGGCGGGCGGATCGGCATCGCCGGGGCGACTGACGACGACGCCCAGGGACTGCTGTCGCGCGCGCTCGCCTCCGCCGCCGCCGGCGAGGCCGGACAACTTGCCCTGCCGGGCCCCTCCGTCTGGCCCGCGGTGGGCACGCATGTCGCCCGTGCCGCGACCGCCACGGTGAGCGACCTGGCCGCACCCGCCCAGCTGCTGCGCGATCGTCTCGGCACCGAGCGCCTCAGAGTGGCCGCCTCAGTGAGCCGCTCGCTCGGCTCGGTCCAGGTGGCCAACTCGGCCGGGCTGGGCGCCGCCTACGACGTCACCACGGTCACGCTCCGGCTGGAGGCGACGCGAATGCACGGCGACCGCCGCCTGACGCTGCTGGCGCGGCGGGCTGGCGCGGACCTGCCCCCGCTGGCTGACCTCGAGCGGTGGGTGGCTCAGGTCCGGCAGCGCCTCGCATGGGCGGAGCGCCAGGTGGACGTCCCGAGCCGGGTCCAGCGCGTGGGCTTCCTGCCGAGCACAATGGAGATCCTGCTGGAGCCGGTGCAGCAGGCGCTGGTCGGCCGGGCCGCGCTGCACGGGGCCTCGCCGCTCGCCCGCCGCCGCGGCACGCGGGTGTACAGCCCGGAGTTCTCCCTGGTGGACGATCCGCTGGTTGACGGCCGGCCAGGCTCACGGCCATTCGACGACGAAGGCACGCCGTGCCGGCCCCTGCCGCTGATCGAGCGGGGGGTGGTCGAGAACCTGATCTATGACCTCGAGACCGCCACCCGGGTCGGCACCACCGCCACAGGGCATGCCCGGCGCACCACCTTCGGGAAGGCGCAGGCGGCCTTCTCCAACCTCGTGCTGTCGCCCGGGACCGCCAGCTGGGCCGGAATCCTCGAGGCGATCGGTGACGGGCTCCTGGTCGAACAGCTGGCTTCCGCGGGCTCCATGAACCTGGCGGG
This sequence comes from Gemmatimonadota bacterium, assembly GCA_029884275.1. GTDB lineage: Bacteria > Gemmatimonadota > Gemmatimonadetes > Gemmatimonadales > GWC2-71-9 > JADJOM01. The sequence continues at coordinate 3,842 of JAOUIC010000108.1, forward strand.
AGGGGCGTTCTCGCGGGTGGCGCTGGTGGCGTGGCGGGTGGAGGGGGGCGAGGTCACCGGGCTGGCGCCAGAGGTCACCATCGCGGGCAACGCCCATGAACTGCTGGGGCGGATCGTGGCGATCGGTGAGGAGCAGGTATGGATCGGGAGCCGCGCTGCGCCCACCGTCGTGCTGGACGGTGTGACCGTCTACTAGCCTGGGCCGTCGGCGGGGCCCGAGCGCCCGCTACAGGAGGTACCGGCTGGTGAGGAGGTACAGCAGGTAGATCGCAAGCCCTCCCAGCGCCCAGATCCCGAGACTCCGCAGGAAGTTGATGGCGCGCGACGCCCCACTGCCCGGATCGTGGTCCAGCGTCTTCTTCTGGCGGACATTATAGGCGCACATCGCGTCTAGCCCGCTGTCCCCAGCGCATCAAGATACGCGGCTCCCTCGGCCATCCGGCCATAGACCAGCTGCAGCGTCTCGGGCGACCCGGCCAGGAATCGGCACTGGGCGTCTCCCCTCGACCGGCATTCCACTTCCAGCAACCCGAGCGGCGTCTCGGCGACGCGGCTCAGGAAGTCGGCGATGAGCCCCGAGCTGAGATGGCACGAAGGAAAGGTCGCGGTCGCGGAAGGATCGGCCTCCCACCAGTCGCCACTGTCGATGGCCATCACCGCCGGGGAAAGCGGCGTCATGGAGATCGCGCCCAGGCCGTGCTCCTGGAAGAACAGCGACATCACCTCACCAAGATGCCGGATGTCGAGCCCGGCCGGGCGAGCCACGCTATGGTGCGCGGCCAGCCAGGCGGTGAAGGCGGTGTAGAGTGCCTCACCCCCCGCGAAGCCCGCCTCCTGGAGCCAGCCCGCCGCCTGCGGGCCGGCATCCCGCTCGAGCGCCAGCCGAAGCGTGTGCATGCATCGCCGGCTCAGGAGGGTGGTCTCGGGCGGGGCGCCGGTCATCGTGGTCGCCATGGCGAAGTGCCTTGAGGATGGTGATGAAGGAAGGTTAGGCCCGGCCGCAGGCGGGGGCAAGGTTCCGCCCGGCCGATGCTCAACGGCCGAGGCGACATAGCAGTTCCGCCTCGTCGATGATCTCGATCTTGAGGTCGCGCGCCTTCTGCAGCTTGCTCCCCCCCGCCTCGCCCGCCACCACCGTGTCGGTCTTGCGGCTCACCGAGCCGGTGACCCGCCCGCCCGCCTGCTCGATCAGGTCGGTCGCCTCCTGCCGGCTGAGCGTGGGCAGGGTCCCGGTGAGCACGAAGCTCTTCCCGGCGAGCGGGCCGCCGGCCGCAACGCTGCGGGGTTCGTCCATCCGCACGCCGGCCTCGGCAAGGCCCGCGATGAGACGCCGGTTGCCGCCATCGCGGAAGAAGGCAGCCACCGCCTCGGCGATGGCCGGCCCCACACCCGGGACCGCTTCGATCTCTTCCTCCGAAGCCTCCGCCAGCGCGGCCATGCTCCCGAACTTCCGCGCCAGCAGCTGGGCCACCGTCTTGCCAACGTGGCGGATGCCGAGGGCGAACAGAAGCACCGACAGAGGACGGTCGCGGCTCGCCGCGATCGCGGCCACCAGCTGGGACGCGGACTGGTCCGCGAAGCGTTCCAGCGAAACCAGTTGTTCCACGGTGAGGCCGTAGAGATCCGAGGCGTTCCTGGCCAGCCCGGTGTCGAGCAGCTGCCGGACCCGCTCCGCCCCCAGTCCCCGGATGTCCATCGCCTCGCGGGACGCGAAATGGACCAGTCCCTCGTACACCCGCCCTGGGCAGGACTCGTTGGGGCAGGCCCGCATGACGTCGCCTTCCGGCCGTTCCAGCCGGGTGCCGCAGGCGGGGCACTCCGAGGGCATGACGAAACGCTGCTCATGGCCGGTGCGCCGCTCGCGCAGCGGCCCGAGCACCTGGGGGATGACCTCTCCCGCCCGGGTGATCTCGACCCAGTCGCCGATGCGGATGTCCTTCGCCTCGATCAGTTCCTCGTTATGCAGCGTCGCGCTCGAGACCGTCACGCCGCCGATCTCGACCGGCTCCAGCTCGGCCCACGGGTTGATGCTCCCGGTGCGTCCCACGTTCAGCCGGATCGCCTTGAGCCGCGTCACGGCGACCTCCGGCTCGAACTTGCGCGCGATGGCCCAGCGAGGCTCCCGCCCTCCCACGATGCCCAGCTCCTCGTGCAGCGCCAGGCGGTCCACCTTGACCACCACACCGTCGGCGTCGAATGGGAGGGAGGGGATGAGCTGCTGATACTCCTCGATCTTTGCCTGGACCTCGGCGAGGTCGTCATGGCGGGCGCGGTGCGGCTCGACCGGGAAACCCCAGTCGTGGAGTTGCTCCAGCACCTCCCACTGGCGCTCGGCGCCGAGTGCCCCCTCGACGACTTCCACATGGAAGGCGAAGAGCCGGAGGCGCCGGCGGCGTGTCACCTTCGGATCCAGCTGTCTGAGGCTTCCAGCTGCGGCGTTCCGCGGATTGGCAAACAGCGGCTCGCCATCTCGCGTGCGGTCGGCATTGAGCCGGGAGAAGGCCCAGCGGGAGA
>JAOUIC010000109.1 GCA_029884275.1 Gemmatimonadota bacterium
CGAGGGCAGGTAGCGGGTATCGCTCGCGGCGTAGTCGAGCATCCCCTGCTCCAGCGGCCGGCGCGACCAGTCGGCGCGCTGCCACCGCTTGTCGAGCGTCACGCCCAGATATTTCTCCAGCAGGGCGGCGAGGCCGATGCCCGGCTCGTTGAGCAGCTGGGCCGCGATCCGGGTGTCGAACAGCCGTGTCGCGGTGAATGCGTAGTCGCGGTTGAGGGTGCGGAGGTCGTAGTCCGCGTCGTGGAACAGGGTTTCGACGGCAGGGTTTGCGAGCAGGGCGCCGAGCGACGTGAGGTCGGTGACTGCCAGGGGGTCGACGATCGCCGTGGCGTTGCGGCTCGACAGCTGGATCAGGTACACCCGGTCCCGGTGACGGTGGAAGCTGGCCGCCTCGGTGTCCACTGCCACCAGGTCGGTGCCGGCGAGGGACGCCATGAACCGCTCGAACGCCGCCTGCTGGTCGAGGTAGAGATATCCCGAGGGGCCGAGTCCGACCTCACTCACGGGCGCTGACCATCTCGAGGCCGGCGGCGATTTCGTCGAGCGCCTTCGACAGGGTCTTGTAGAACTCAGTGTCGGGCTGGGGGGTGCCCCCCATGGCAGCGTCCATCTGCAGCTTGCGCGCGAGGCGCGCGGCGTGGCGGATATAGTCGGTGGGCGGCTTCATGGCTCCGGTCGCGGTTGGATAATTTCCCGGCAGGCGGGCGCCCGCAGTTGCGTCAATCTAATCCCGCCACCACACCGGCCCCGTCCCGCGCACCCCGTGCGGAGCCCCCCGCGCCCCGATACCTTTGGGTGGTCAGGGTTTCCTTCCGCCCTCAGTGAACCGGTGAAAGGCGGTGAAGCCCGGGATTGCTCGCCCGGCGAGCTGGTCTCTCACCCCCCTTCGGGAGCCTTAGTGACCCACGACGTCGACCTGAAGGTCTATCCCGATCAGTGTGACTCCTACGGGCACCTCAACCAGGCGGCCCTGGTTTCGCTGCTGGAGCGCGCGCGATGGGAAGTCGTGGCGCGCGGCCCCGGGATGGACTATTTCAGCCGCCAGCGCATCTGGCCGGCGCTTCGTAAGTCCACCATCGAGTACCACGCACAGGCCTTCCCGGGCGATGTGCTGCGCTGCTCGCTCAGTCTGGTCTACATCGGCCGCACCAGCTTCGTGCTGCGCCAGGCGATGCGCCGCACCGGTGACGAAGCCCTGATCGCGACCGCGGAGGTCGTGTTTGTGTGCATCGATTCCGCGGGAGCCCCGACGCCGGTACCGGAAGACCTGACTCAGGTCTTCACCGACCGGTCCCCGGGCGGCACCCTGCGGCGGATGGGGGTGAACGGGGTCAATCTCGTGGTGGATGTCCGCGGGCGCGGTCCCGCGATCCTCTTCATCCACGGTTACCCGCTCAGCCACGAGATCTGGGAGCCGCAGATGGCGGGACTCGAAGGCTGGACCCGGATTGCCCCCGACCTTCGTGGTATGGGGCAGTCCGACGCCCCGGACCTCGGCTACAGCATGGCGACCTACGCGGAGGACCTGCTCGCGCTGCTGTCAGCTGTGGGGGTGGAACGTGTCGTGCTCTGCGGCCTGTCCATGGGAGGCTACGTCGCGTTTGAGATCGTGCGGCGCGCACCGCAGCGGGTGCGGGGACTGATCCTGCTGGATACCAGGGCGGAAGCGGACACCCCGGAGGGCCGCAAAGGACGCGAAACCGCCATGGCCCTGGCCCGTGAGGGAGGGGCCGCGGCCATCGCCGACAGCATGCTACCCAAGATCCTGGCTGCAAGCACCTTCGCCGAGAACCCCGCTCTGGCGGAGCGGGTCCGGCAGATGATGGCGGCCACACCCGTGTCCGGGATTACCGGGGCCATCGCCGCGTTGCGCGACCGGCCGGATTCGACGCCGTTGCTTGACGGGCTCTCCGACACCCCGACCCTGGTGGCCGTCGGAGAGCACGACCAGATCACCCCGCCGGACAAGGTCCGGGCCATGGCGGCAGCAATCCCCGGCGCCCGGTTCGAGATGGTGAAGGGCGCGGGCCACCTGCCCACCTTGGAACGTCCTGAGTCGACGACGGCCCTGCTCGGGGAGTTCCTGTCCGGCCTTCCCTGATCCGCTGCAACCTTTCACGGGGTTTGGGCGTCTTGCTTGGTGACTGCGGTCATCAGGGTCCACAGGCCGCAGTCGTAGTGTATCTCTCCTCTAGACCGCCCCGGCGCCACGGCCAGACAGTACCGGCGTCGGGGCGGCCTCTCGTTTGGCCCCCCGTCCCTGCCCATGCCCGAAAAGCGGACGCCCCCCGCCGCGGCGGGGGGCGTCGTGTCCGGGTGTGACGGGCCGGGCTACTTCTGCGGCTTTCCGGGGGGGGTGGCGCTGTTGAAGACGTCCTTGTTGAGCGCGGTGAAGTGCTTCTGGTTTTCCGGCACATCCTCCTCGGGGAAGATCGCGTTCACCGGGCACTCCGGCTCGCACGCGCCGCAATCGATGCACTCGTCGGGGTGGATGTACAGCATTTTCTCGTCCTCGTAGATGCAATCCACGGGGCAGACGTCGACGCAGGCGCGGTCCTTGACGCCGATGCAGGGTTCGGTGATCACGTAGGTCATGCGGAGGTCTCGTCGTCGGTGCGCAACGCGGTGTGCGCGGATTGTGTCGGTGACTGGCGCGCGTGCCGCGCCTGACTACGAGTATGGAATCCCCCTCGGGTTTGGCGCAAGGGGGCGGTATGTTTGGCTCCATGCGCTGGGCGTCGCTGGTCCTTTCTTTCCTCCTGGTGGCCGGCGCCCAGCGCGGGCCGGTCCTGCATGCCCAGGCCTGCGCCGATCCGGCTCGCCCGCTCGCCCTGGTGCTCTCCGGCGGGGGAGCGAAGGGCATGGCCCATGTCGGGGTGCTGCAGGTGCTCGACAGCCTCGGCATCCGGCCCGACCTGGTGGTCGGCACTTCCATGGGCGCCATCGTGGGAGCGCTCTACGCCTCCGGTCTCACCGCCGACGAAATTCTGGCCGGCACGTCCGCGCTCGACCTTGACCGCCGGTTCAACGCCACCGACCCCAAGACCCCCCGAGCCATCAGCGAGCACCGGCCGATCCTGGTCTGGGAGGCCGGCGCATCCGGCCCCCGGAGCAGTGAGGCCTACGCACGTGAAGCGGCCACCAACAGTGCGCTGAGTGCCGCCCTGCTCCGCGGCAATCTCATCGCCCGCGGGGATTTCGACTCCCTCCCCATCCCGTTTCGCGCGGTCGCAACCGATCTTCGGACGCGGGAGGAGGTGGTCCTCTCCACCGGCGACCTCGCCCTTGCCGTCCGGGCCAGCATGGGAGTGCCCATCGTCTTCGATCCGGTCCGAATCGGCGGACGCGATCTCATCGACGGCGGCATCGCGGCCAATGTACCGGTCGCCGCCGCCCGGCGGGCCGGGGCGGCGCGCGTCCTGGTGTCCGATGTCGGGGGGCAACTTCCCGATTCGATCGTGGCCACCGACCCCCTGGCCGTGGCCAACCTGATGGTCGACTACCTCTTCAAGCAGCCGGCCGAGTCGCTTGGCGCCGACGACCGGCTCATCAGGGCGCCGGTGGACACCTTCGCCAATCTCGAGTTCGACGCCGCCCGCATTTCTGAACTGGTCCGCCTGGGTCGCGAGGCGGCGCGGGTCAGTTTCGCTGAACGTCCTTCATGCGATTCCCCGATGCTCCAGCCCCGCCGCAAGCGGGGCCAGGGCTTCCGGCTGGCCCCCGAGGCCGGACAAGCGCTTGAGGGTGAGACCCGGACCCTCTGGCGATATCTCGGTCTCGAACCGGCCACCAGTCTCGACGTCGATCGCCTCCAGGCGACGCTTGGCGACCTCGCCCAGTCCGACGAGTACCTCGCGGTCTGGCTGAACCCGTCGGGACGACAGGACTCGCTCTCGTTCGAGCTTGCGACGCGCCGTGCTCCCCGCCGGCTGCTGGTTGCTTCGGCGGCGTACGACAACGATCTCGGCGGGCAACTCTGGGCCGGAGTGGCCGATCGAGGGCAGCTGATTCGCGGCCTCGAGCTGTCGGGCCTCGGTGTGCTGGGCGAACTGCGGCGCGAACTGACGGCCGGAGTGCGGCTGGGCGCCTACGGTCACCGCCGGCTGCGGGCCTTCATCACCGGACGGCTGATCTGGGAGGATGTGCGTCAGTTCACCGCCTCCGGCGGCGACCTGCCGGCCATCGCCTCCCAGGAGCGCTCCATCGCCGGCGGGTTGGAACTGCGAATCGGGTCCGAGTGGCTTCTCGTGCTCGGCGGCGGCTTCCAGGGGTGGGATTCCGACTCGGGGTCCGCCGATCAGGCGGGAGGACTCGGGGCCCGGCTTGCCAGCGGCCCCCACTATCGAACCAGCCGGCTCTCCGCCGACGGAGACCTCAACGCCGTCTTCCGGCGGGTCGAGGGGGATGCGCGGTATCGTTTCGCCATCGGGAGCTTCGGGCTCACGCCCCACGCGTCGCTCGGCTGGGGTGATTCGCTTCCAGTGGCGCGCACCTTCGAGCTGGGTGGCGCCGCGGGGTTTCCCGGCTACCACATCGGGCAACTGCGTGGCGACAGGATGGCCTTCGCTCAACTGGCCATCGACCGGCCGTTGGTGGGGCCGGTCGGCGGGCGGGTGCGCGCGGCGGCGGGCCAGGTCGCAACCGGCGGGTCGGTGATTCCTCAGGAGGACTGGGAGTTCGGCTTCGGCGTCGGCCTGACGGCGGAATCGCCGATCGGCCCACTGGTGCTGGAGTACGGCGTCTCGGTGGACGGCACCGATCGCTGGCTGCTCCGGGTCGGGGAGTGGTTCTGATCGGGACCGATGCGGGCCGGGGCTCCCGCCGGCCCTCTCCCGCGCTAGCGTGAGAAGTCCTCACCCAGGCTCGCCCGCCGCTGCATCGCCTCGAACCCTGAGCGGGCGGCTTCTTCCGGCGAGACGAGCGACACCAGGACTCCCGCGAGGAACCCGAGGGGCATCGTGACAATGGCGGGGTTCCTGAAGGGGAACCAGGCCACCTCGCGGCTCAGCAGGTCGATCTGCACGGTTGGCGAAAGCCAGATCAGCAGCATCGTCCCCAGCGTGCCCGTCACCATCGCCGCTACCGCTCCCATGGTGGTGCACCCCCGCCAGAACATCGACAGGATCAGCGCCGGAAAGTTGCCGCTCGCCGCGATCGCGAAGGCCAGTCCCACCATGAACGTCACGTTCTGCCCCTCGAACGCGATGCCTGACAGTACGGCCAGCGCGCCCAGCAGGAGCGTCGTCACCCGGGCGACCCGGAGCTCCTCGCCGGGCCGCGGACTGCCCCGCCGCACCACGCTGACCCAGAGGTCGTGGGACAGCGCCGCCGCGCCGGAAAGGGTCAGTCCCGCAACCACCGCCAGGATGGTCGCGAACGCCACCGCCCCGATGAACCCCAGGAACGCCTGCCCTCCCAGCAGCTCGGCCAGGAGCGGGGCGGCCATGTTGCCGCCCGGGTCCGCCGTCCGGATCCGTTCCGGTCCAACCAGCACCATGGCGCCGTAGCCGATGATGACGATGAGCAGGAAGAACGCGCCGATCAGCAGGGTGGCGTAGAACACCGAGCGCCGTGCCGCCTGCGCATCCGGCACGGTGTAAAACCGCATCAGGATGTGCGGCAGCCCGGCGGTCCCGAACATCAGCGCGAGTCCGAGCGAGACCGCGTCCACCGGATCGGCGATCAGCGCCCCCGGCGCCAGGACCTGGGCGCCTTCCGCCCCGGCGGCGGCCGCGAAGACCTGGACCGGGGAGAGGCCGAACTGCAGCAGCACCAGGATCGTCAGGATCACTGCTCCCGCGAGCAGGAGGATGGCCTTGACGATCTGCACCCACGTCGTGGCCAGCATGCCCCCGAAGAGGACGTAGACGATCATCGCCGCCCCGACGATGACCACCGCCATCTCGTAGGAAATCCCGAACAGGAGCCGGACCAGCCCCCCCGCCCCGACCATCTGGGCGATGAGATACAGCAACACGGTGGCCAGGGTGCCGATGGCCGCAGCGACCCGGACCGGCACCTGGCGCAGCCGTACCGCGACCACGTCCGCGAAGGTGTACCGCCCGAGATTCCTGAGCGGCTCGGCGATGAGGAACAGCACGATGGGCCAGCCTACCAGGCCGCCGGCGGCGTAAATCAACCCGTCGAAGCCTCGAAGCGAGACCAGCCCCGAGATGCCGAGGAACGAGGAGGCGCTCATGTAATCGCCGGCCAGCGCGAACCCGTTCTGCAGCGCGGTGATCGAGCGGCCCGCGGCGTAGAACTGGTCGGGGGTGCGAGTCCGGCGGGCCGCCCACCAGGTGATGGCGAGCGTGATGGCGAGGACG
>JAOUIC010000110.1 GCA_029884275.1 Gemmatimonadota bacterium
TCCCCCGGCGGGAGATCCGGCCTGATCGGCGCCCATCACATTGTCATCATGGAACTTGCGGCTCTCCATGACCTTGGCAGCAAGCAATGTCGGTGCCAAGGCAACACCTTCGGCCTCGGTGGAGCGGGAAGACACCGCGATCTGGCAAACCACACCCGAGCAAGGTCTTACGTCCGCGTACCCGAGCCTGTGTGCACCCAACCTGGGCCAGCCAGTCGATTTGGCCCGAGCGAATTGCAGGTGCTGGCTCAAATCCATCGGCCTGTGAAGCAGCCACCGGACAATTGTTGCGTTTGATACACATGTAGCGCTTCCGCCACGCCAGACCGGGCTGAGTCGTCGCTCCGTCACGCCATTCGCGGCGAACCGTTGCGCCTTGGCGACGGATTGCCATCGGGGCGACATTGCACGCCTGGGCCATGAACCATGGGTATTGCAGACATCAAGGAGTCGATTCCGGGGGTGGGGTGGCCCTCTTCTTGCGCCTGGCACACGAGGTGGAACATCAAGCCAGCCAGTCACTTGGCTCACCGCTCCCCAGCTGCTGGAATCTGGTTGGCGAGGGGTTTCGGTCTCACCCCGCTACTTTCCGCCGTGCCTCGGGACGAGCTGGACCAGGCCGACACATATGCAACTGCCGACTGACTCAAGACTGAACCGCTCCGACCTCGCGTTCCTGGCCCTCCTGCTGGCCGGGTTCACCGCCGTTGCCACCTTCGTCAGCTTCCAGAAAGACATCTGGCTCGACGAGACCTTCACGCTCGGGCGCACCGGAACGTCACTGCAGCACACCCTCGACCTGGCGCGCGATCGTTCGCTCAAGCCACCCCTCTATTTCGTCGCCGTCTACTTCTGGCGTTTCTTCGGCGACAGCATCGAGGTGGTGCGCGGCCTCTCCACCGTCTCGGTGGCGCTCGCGCTGGTCTACCTGCACCGGGTCTCGCTGGCCCTGGGCATCGGCCGCGGATGGCGCAGCCTCGCGGTGGTCGGCGCTCTCACGCCGCACCTGCTCTGGGCGGCGGTGGAAGCCCGGACCTACGGACTGACAGTCCTCTGCCTGTCCGCGTGCACCTACTACTTCGTCCGGCTGTGGATCACCGGCAGCAATACCCCGTGGCGGGACAACATCCTCTTCGTGCTGTTCGGGTACGCCGCTATCCTGACCTTCTACTATGCGGGATTCATCCTCGCGGGTCTGTTCGTGGCCGGCCTCTTCGGCAAGGACCCCCGACGGCTGGTCTGGTCCGGCGTGGCGCTGGTGCTCTTGCTCGTGCCCTGGCTTCCGCAGATCGCCGACCATGTGGGCCAGCAGGGCAACTACATGGCCCCGCTGGATCTCGAGGGCTCCGACCGGGTTGAACAGGTTGGAGCGCTGGGGGCGTGGTTCTTCGCCCTCCCCACCGAAATCGTCTTCCGCCATGTTGGCATCCTCAACCGCGCCGGACTGGAGAGCGCTCTCATGCTCCTCGGCCTCGGCCTGCTTGGCCTGCGGGTGGGTGTGGGTCGGCCGCGGTGGAGCCGCGCCGAGACGATGCTCTGGGTCGCGGCCGCAGTCGGTGTCGGACTGCTGGCGGCCATTCGGGTCATGAACATCCAGATGATGGACCTCCGGCACTGGAGCATCGCCGCCCCCTCGCTGATCGTCCTCCCGCCGCTTCTCGCCAGCCACCTGCAGCCGGTGTGGGCGTCCCGCGCCGCCGCAGCGGGTCTGGTCGCGTTATTCGCCCTCACGGCCGTGAGCTATGCCCGCAACGAAGAAGGCCCGCGGGACGTGCACGGGGCGGCCAAGATTGTGGCGCAGCGGGAGCGACCGGGTGAGCCGCTCATCTTCTTCACCAATCCCGCCCCGTTCGAGTACTACTACCTTGGCCCGAACCCGATCCGCCGGCTTCCGGTGGACCCCACGGCGCAGCCACTGGTCAAACCCGGCGCACCCCTCCCGCCCGCAGACCGGCTGCACCTCCTCGACCTGCTGGCCGCGGGGGACACCGCGGCAGGCTCGTTCTGGCTGGTCGAGGGCTGGGAGCGGTCGGAGGCGGCGGGGATCGTGGAGGCCACCCTTGAACGGCGCCTCGTGGTGCTCGCTCAGTGGCAGTCCTTCCGGATCACCGTCACCCACGTGCGGCTGGGTGAGTCCATCGCCGGCGGGGTGCCATGACCGCCACCCGGATCTCGGTCGTCGTCCCGCTCTACAACGAGGAGGAGAGCGTCCCGCCCCTGGTGACCGCGGTGCGTGACGCACTTGGCCCCGGCTCCGACTGGGAGCTGGTGCTGGTGGATGACGGCAGCCGCGACCGCACCGCCGAGGTGGCCGGTCAGGCAGCGGCATCGGATCCGCGCGTCCGGCTCCTCCGGCTGGCCCGCAACTGCGGCCAGACCCCGGCGATGCAGGCGGGCTTTGACCACGCCCGGGGCGATGTCGTGGTCAGCATGGACGGAGATCTTCAGAATGACCCGGCGGACATTCCCCGGCTGGTCGGCCGGCTGGAGGAGGGTTACGATCTGGTCGCGGGCTACCGGGAACGGCGGCAGGACACGGTGATCACGCGCAAGATTCCCTCGTGGATCGCCAACCGGATCATCCGCCGGCTCACCGGGGTCCAGATTCGCGACAACGGCTGTTCGCTCAAGGCGTATCGCCGGGAGGTCCTGGCCCGCATGCATCTCTACTCCGACATGCACCGCTTCATCCCGGCCGTCGCGGCGGCCACCGCCGGCGCCCGGATCACCGAGCTGCCGGTCCGGCACCATGCGCGGCGGTTCGGGCAGAGCAAGTACGGCCTGTCGCGGATCGCCAAGGTCCTTGCGGACCTCCTGACCATCAAGATGATCCGCTCCTTCCGCGAGCGTCCGCTCCGGCTGTTCGCCATCGGCTCGCTCGGGGCCGCCCTGCTGGGGTTCGGGTTCACGATGGCGGCACTGGTAGCCGCCGCCTGGTTCCGGCCCGAGAAGGTCTCCGCCGTCGTGTTCCCCGGCGCCGCCCTGCTCTGGTTCGAACTGGCCGGCTACCTGCTCCTGCTCGGCCTCATCGCGGAGACGGCGGTGATCGAGCACCGCCGCGATGGTGCCGAGCAGGCGCCCCTGGCACGGGGGGACCTGCAGTGAGCGCCCGAGCCCCGGTGTCGGTGGTGGTCCTGGTGGATGAGCGGCCCGAACCGCTCGACGGCATCTATGAAGAGTTCTCCGCCCCGTTCAGGGCAGCGGGCGTGCCCCACGAATTCCTCTTCCTGATCGAGCCCGCCCGGGAGTCGCTGGCCACCACGCTGGAGCCCCTGGCGGCCGGCGGTGCGCCGGTGCGACGCCTCCAGTTGGCGCAGGCGGTGCCGGAGGGCGCCATGGTGCGGCTGGCGGCGGAGCAGGCGCGCTATGACACGCTGCTGCTGATGCCGGCCTACCGCCGGGTGGAAGCGGCGTCCCTGCCCTTGCTCACCACTCACGTCGCCGAGGGTGCGGACCTGGCGCTGGCCTGCCGCGAGCCGAGGCGCGACCCGGGCCTCAACCGGTTTCAGTCGCGGGTCTTCCATGGGATGGTGAACCGGATCAGTCCTCAGCGTTTCGCGGACATCGGGTCCGGTGTCATGGCCATTCGCCGAGGCCTGCTGGCCGAGCTACCGCTGCATGGCGAGTTCTTCCGCTTCCTGCCGGTGCTCGCGGCGCGGGAAGGATTCACGGTCCACGAGGTCCCGGTGCGACAGCACACCGCCGACCAGCACGCCAGGGTGTATCCGGCAGGCACCTATCTGCGGCGGCTGGTGGACCTCCTCGGCCTCTTCTTCCTGGTCCGATTCACCGATCGCCCCCTGAGATTCTTCGGCGTGCTGGGCAGCGTGCTCGGGGTCGGGGGCGCCGTGGTGCTGCTGCTGCTGCTGTACCAGCGCCTCCACGGCATCGGGATCGCCAATCGCCCGCTCCTGCTGCTCGGCCTGCTCCTGCTGGTGCTGGGGATCCAGGCGGTGGCGCTTGGACTGGTGGCCGAGATCATCGTCCACCTCGGCGCGCCTCGCCGGAAGAGCTACCGGCTGAGGGAACCCGGCCCGCCTCCCCCGCCCCCGGCATCGTGAAGCCTTGGGTCCGCTTCGGCCTCCGCCTCGCGGTGGGAGGGGCGTTGATCACGCTCATCCTGCGCCGGGTCAGCTGGGAGGCGCTGGAGGCCGTCGAGCCCGCTCGCCTGGCCTTCGGAGTTGTGGCTGCCCTGCTCCTCCTGCTCGCGGGTCAGTGCGTGGCCGCCAGGCGCTGGAAGATCCTGCTCGGCCCGGGAAGCCCTCCCTGGTCGTACCTGGCCCGACTCTACCTGATCGGGACCTTCTTCTCGCTGTTCCTGCCGACGGTGGTGGGGGGCGATGCGGTTCGCGCCGTGGCAACCGCTCACTCCACCAGCCGGACCGGGAACGCCGTGGCGAGTGTGTTGCTCGACCGCCTGTTCGGCGTCGCGGCCATGATGGCCTATCTCGTGATCGGGCTGCTGGTCGCCCCGGAGCTCGCCCAGGCCATGCTGGGTCGCGCGGAATGGCGAATTCCAGGCGGCCTTCCGCTCATCGCGGCGGCTGCCGCTGTGCTGGGAATCGCCGCGATTCTCCTGGTCCGGCGCTCGGCCCGGCTCAGCGCAGTCGTGAAGGAGGGGTGGACCGCGATAGACGCCTTGCGGCGCTTTCCAGGCCGTGCGGTCCGGGCCCTGGCGCTCGGCTTCGCGGTGCAGGCCTGCTACATCTGCCTCTGGATCGTCCTGGCAGGCGCGATGAGATTCAACCTCCCCGTGGCGACCTTCCTCCTCGCGGTGCCGCTGGTCACCCTGGGTACGATGCTCCCGATCAGCCTGGCCGGACTTGGCCTGCGCGAAGGCGCCTGGCTGCTGCTGCTGAGGAATGCCGCCATCCCCGACGCGCAGATCGTCGCCTACAGCCTCCTGTACTTCGCCGCCAACCTGATGCTGGGCGCGCTGGGCGGGGTGCTGCTGGCGTTCCGGGGAACGGGACTGGGCGGAGGAACGCCTAGCGAGGCTGCTCCCTCAGGGGAGTCGTCCGGATGAAGTAGTTGAGGTCGGAGCAGGCGTTCCGCTCCGCCGGGACGGAATCTCCAAGGACCCGGTACATCCGTCCGTACGGAGGGAAGTGGCGCAGCGGCTCGAGGCTGGCGCACACCTTCAGGAGTTTGGGCGCGAGCTGCGTGAGCTCGGCATTGAACAGGCGGGTCACGACGACGTACTCGATACGCCTGTCCACCAGGTAGGCAAGGAAGTCCGAGTCGGTGAACCGGATCGGCACCTGGGCGTGTTCCACCACCTTGCCGGTGTGGTAGGCGAAGCTCGCCTCCCGTTCCACCAGGAATCGCGCGTCGGCGGGCAGGCTGTCGCGGGCGAAGGTCACGGCCGCGAAGAAAGTCCGCTGATCACCATCGTAGCAGTACGCTGAAGCCCATGGATGGCTCCGGTCGCACTTCCGCATCCATTGGGCGGCACCAAGCGTCTGCGGCAGGGCGACCGCAATTACCACCGCGAGCAGCGCCCCCGCCGACCCCCACCCGAGCCACGGCCGGATCCTCCCCAGGAGTGAGACCGCCCCTATAACCAGCACGAGGAGCACCAGAGGCTGGATCGGGATGAAGAAGCGCCGCGGCGCGAACGGCCAGAGCGCCAAGAGGCCGTAGTAGAACAGCAGGTAGAGGACCAGCACCGGCAGTCGCCGACGCAGGGCGATGGCCCCGGCCAGGCCCAGGCCCACGGTCACGATGAGCCATACCAGGTTGTCTATGATCGTGCCATTGAAGCGCGCGAGGGGAAGCATCGCGGGTATGACTCCCACGACCTGTTCCCGCATCCGATCGGCGACGACGGCAACGACGCGCCCCAGTCCCGATTCTTCACCGGTCAGGCGCTCGACGTAGTGGCTGGCATCGGCCATATAGGAGCGGCCCACGACCTCTTCGTGCGTCTCGAGGGTGTAGAAGCCCCAGAGTCCCATCAGCACGGCCGCGACGCCGGCCAGCCAGGCCAGCGGCCGCCAGCGCCGCTCCATCGCCCAGGCGACCATCACCGCCCCGACCATCGTGACGCCGATGCTGCGGGTGAAGGCAGCTACCAGTGCCGCCCCACCAGCGAGGGCCAGAAACCTCGGGCTGTCCTTCGACCGCACCATCCCCCAGAGGGTGAGGGAGGTCCAGAACCAATAGGCCGCCTCCGACATCAGCCGGCCGGCGTACGCGACATTGTACTGGTTGAGGGCAGCGGCAGCCAGCACCACGAGTGCGAGTCCCACCGGCAGGAGGCGACGGGCGACGTCGAAGAACAGGAG
>JAOUIC010000111.1 GCA_029884275.1 Gemmatimonadota bacterium
GAAGACCGGGGACACGGAGCCGGAATCGGCATTCGCGAGCGCCGACTGGTACGCAGCCGGCAACTGGGCGAACGGCACGCCTTTCGCCTCCCGCTCCTCCGCCTGATCGTGATGGATGCGCTGGAGCGAGTCGAAGGAGGCGCCATTGCGGGCCGCGAGGTCCAGCTGCTCCGCGAGCTCCCGCGCCCGCGCCGCGTCGGCCTCCGTGACGGCTGGCATGATGAGGATGTGCCGCACGTCAATTTCAGACGGAAGCACGCGCTTCACCTGGATGATGTGATAGCCGAAGGGAGACTCCACCGGGCGGGAGATCACCCCGGGCTTGAGCGCGAACGCCGCCTGCTCAAACTCCGGCGCCAGCGGCGGTCCGCGCCGCAACCAGCCGAGATCGCCCCCTTGCTGGGCAGAACCGGGGTCCTGGGAGAACCGTCGGGCCGCCGTGGCGAAATCGGCGCCGTCCAGCAGCGCCGCCTGGATCGAATCCGCCAGCGCGAGCGCCTTCGCCTTCGCCGCCGAATCGGCCTGCGGCGCCACCACGATCTGCTTGAAGGAGATGGTGGCCGGACGCTTGCCGAGCTTTCCCTTCTGTTCCTCGTAGAACTCCCGCATCTGCTGCTCGGTCGGCGAGACTTCCTTGATCTTGTCCCGCTCACGGAGCGAGTTCTTGAGTGCCTCTTCGAGTGCGACGCGCCGCTGCTGGTCCGTGAGCCACCGCCGATATTCCTCAGGGCTCCCGAATCCGGCCTTCTTCAGTTCTGCGCGATAGTCGACCTCGCTGGTGAACCCCTGTCGCACCCGCTTGATCTGCTGGTCCACCCGGGCCGCGACTTCCTGGTCGGTGACCTTGATGGAGGTGTCCCGCAGCGCCTCCTGCACCATCAGTTCCTGATCGATCAGCTGGTCGAGCGCCGCCACGCGCAGCGCACGCATGGCGGCGGAATCACCCTCCGGCAGCTTGGCCCCCTGGGCCAGCTGCGAAAACAACGCCTCGTCCAGCTGCGACGCCAGCAATGGTTTGTTGCCGACCACCGCGACCACCCGGTCGACGACGATCGATTCCCCCTGCGCGGCTGCCGGAGCAGCCGCGAGGAGAAACAGGCACCCAAGGAGGAACGAGACCCGGTTCATCAGGGCTGGCTGCCCCCGACCGGCGGCGGGCCAGAGGCCGGCTGGACACCCTGCGGGGGCCCACTGGACGTCGGCGGGCCGCCCACACCGGCAGGGGGTCCGCCCTTCGCCGCCTCGGCGGCGGCGGCGAGCTCGACGGCACGAGTGATACCGGCCTGGCTCAGCTTGCCACCCTCCTGATCCCGCAGCACCTGACCGAGGGCCCCGGGAAGCGGACGGAGACGGGCGCGCTGCTCGAAGACCTGGTTGAAGAAGTCATCCACCCGCATTTGCGCCGCTTGCTCGCGCTCGGAGACGGCCGCGGAGGGGTCGGTGATGTCAGGACCCAGCCCGATGCTCAGCTTCAGCGTGTCGATGACGCCCAGGTAACTCTCCTGCATGGCGGCCCACTGGTCCGGCGGCAGGATGATGCCGGCGGAATCCGCCTGCGCCAGCAGCAGCTGGTTCGTGGACAGCGCCTTCGCGAACTGGCTCAACTGCTCATCACTCGCCTGCGCGACTTGGGACGCGAACTGTGGCGGCAGCGCGCTGAGCCAGCGCAGGTACTCGCCGACCGTGAGCTTGCCACCCTTGTAGGTGGAAATGGTCTTCTTCGAATTCCGCATCCCGCTCTTGTCCGCAAGGCCGGACCGCATGAGCGCCGGTGCGTCTCCCGAAATCTTGAGATCGTACTGGATCGAGAGGCTGTCCATGTAAATGCTGTCGAGGCGCCGGGTGGCTTCCTGGGTCAGGTAGGCCAGCACCTTCTCGCGGGAATCCTCCATCGTCGGCCGACGGATGATGTGGTAGCCGAACGGCGTCTCGACCAGCCCGGTGGTCTGCCCCGGGTTGAGGCGCCAGGCGGCGGAGTCGAACGCGGTCACGTAGGCGCCCGGCTTGGCCGGCGGCAGCCAGCCGCCATTGGCCTTGCTGCCCGGATCGTCCGAGAGCTGCGAGGCGAGCAGATCGAAATTGGCGCCCTGCTGGAGCTGGCTCAGGGTGAGCTGCGCCTTCTTCCGAGCCGCGGCACGCTCCTCGGGAGCGGCCGTCGCCTGGACGCCGATCAGGATGTGCTGGAGAACGCGCACCGTATCCGCGAGGTACATGCTGTCGGCGGTGCCCGGGGACATGTTTCCCCGACGCGCGGCGAGCGTGTCGTACCAGATCGCGCCCTTGGCCTCGGCCACCTGGGGCCAGAGTACCTTAGCGACGGTCGCGGAGTCGGTCTTGAGGCTGCCACGAGCCACCGCCTGTGAGAAGAGCGTGTAGTCGCTCCACACCGTGGCGATGAACTCGGCAGTCTCGGAGTTCATCTGGGCGCCCTTGGCCTTCCCCATCATCTCCGCCAGCTGCTCGGCGGAGAGGGACTGCCCCGCGGCGGTGGCGGCTACGTCGGCGTGAGCCGAGAAGAGGTCGCCAAAGTTCGAACAGCCCGCGAGAACGAGCACGCTGGCTGCCAGCACGATCCTGCGCATGTTTTCTCCAGTTTGAAAGTTCATTCCGAGCCGCTAGGCTCGTACCATTTCGAGCGCGCGCACCAGCGCGGGCAACAAGGCCTCGCCGCCCAAACGCGTCAGTCGCAGCGAGAGTGGCACCGTCCGGCGAACGTCGGCGGCGAGTTGCACATCGTCCAGCGCCGCCGCGAGGCCCGCCATGCGCGGGGCTGTCCCCGCGCGGAACGTCACCCGCGCCTCGTCGCCCCGGGCGACCACGTGCTGCAATCCGAGCCGGGCGCCGACCGCGCGCAACCGGCTCAGGTTCAACAGCGTTTCTGCCTCGGGCGGGAGGGGGCCGAAGCGCTCCCGCAATTCCGCGCCAAGCCCTTGAATGTCGCCAGATGACCCCGCCCGCGCCAGTCGGCGGTAGATGTCGAGCTTGGACTCGTCGTCGGCCACGTACGAGTCCGGGAGCCGCGCCGGCGAGTCGAGGACAACCTCGGGAGGTGCAGGATCCTCCATCCCCCCCTTGCCCCGGAGCGCCTGCACCGTCTCCTCGAGCCATCGCATGTACAGGTCGAAACCGACCGCGTGTGCGTGGCCCGACTGTTCCGCGCCGAGGAGGTTCCCCGCCCCCCGCAACTCCATGTCCTTAAGAGCGATGCGGTACCCCGCCCCAAGGTCGCTGTTGTGTTCCAGGACCTTGAGCCGTTCCTCGGCCAGCAGGTCCACCTCGTCCGGGGCCAGCAGGTAGCAGTACGCGCGACGATGGCTCCGTCCCACCCGTCCCCGAAGCTGATAGAGCTGCGCCAGCCCGAACCGGTGGGCGTCGTGCACCACGAGGGTGTTGGCGTTGGGGACGTCGAGCCCAGACTCCACGATCATCGTCGAGACCAGGATGTCGAGCTCGCCTGCCACGAATTGCTTCATGACACCCTCGAGCTTCTCGGCCGGCATCTGGCCGTGGGCCACGCCGACCCGGGCACGGGGCGCGAGCGTGCGGACGCGTTCGGCGTAGGTGTCGATCGTCTCGATGCGGTTGTGGACCATGAAGGCCTGCCCGCCACGGTCGAGCTCCCGTGCAAACGCCTCCTCGAGGAGGGCGTCATCCCACGGCTCGACGAAGGTCAGGATCGGCGAGCGGTCCCGGGGCGGGGTCTCGATCAGTGTCAGGTCCCGCATCCCGGACAGTGAGAGGTGCAGCGTGCGGGGGATCGGTGTGGCGGTCATCGTCAGCACGTCCACGGAGAGCCGGAGCGCCTTGATCCGTTCCTTGTGCTTGACGCCGAAGCGGTGCTCCTCGTCGACCACCAGCAGGCCGATGTCCTTGAACGACACGTCGGGCGAGAGGAGCCGATGCGTGCCGATGACAATGTCCGTTTCGCCGGAGGCCAATCGCGCCAGCGCCGCCTTCTGTTCCTTTGCGCTCCGAAAGCGGGAGAGCACCTCGACCTTCACCGGGAAATCCGCCATCCGCTCGGTGAACGTCCGGCCATGCTGCTCCGCCAGGATCGTCGTGGGGACAAGTACCGCCACCTGTTTCCCGCCCTGGACCGCCTTGAACGCCGCCCGGACCGCCACCTCCGTCTTCCCGTATCCCACGTCACCCACCAGCAACCGGTCCATCGGCATGGGGCGCTCCATGTCGCGCCGGACTTCCTCGATCGCCTTGGCCTGGTCGGGTGTGTCCTCGTACAGAAAGCTCGCCTCAAGCTCGCGCTGCCACTTCGTGTCGGGCGCGAAGGCGTACCCCGCCTGCACCGTCCGCCGCGCGTAGAGATCGAGGAGCTCGGCGGCCATCTGCCGGATGGCCTGCCGGGTCTTTTCCCGGGTCCGCTTCCAGACCGGTCCACCGAGGCGATGCAGTTTCGGTGGCGGCCGATCGCCGTCCTCCCCCGCGGAGCGGTACCGCTCCAGCTGATCGAGCCGATAGAGGGGGACGTTGAGCCGGTCGCCGCCCTCGTACTCCACGACCGCCACTTCGAGCAGTCCGCCACCGACCGTGATCGTGTCGATGCCCCGGTAGATCCCGATCCCGTGGTCGAGGTGAACGACGTAGTCGCCTGCGGCAAGCGCGCCGGTTGCGGCGGTAGGAGCGGCCTGCCGATAGCGGCGGGGCCGCCGAAGCCGGCGGGCGCGGCGGAAGATCTCGTGATCGGTGAGGACGCGGAGCGCGGGAAGCACGAATCCGCCATCGAGGGCCCCGACCGCCATCGTGGCATTGGGTCCCCGATGTCCCTCGCTCAGCAGCTCTTCCAGGCGCTCCAGCTGTCCCTCGTTGTCGCACAAGAGAAGCGTCGGCTGTCCCCCGGCCAGCAGCGCCCGCAGGCGCGGGATCTCCCGGTCGACCCGCTCCGGCGGAAGGAAGCCCATTTGCAGGTCAACGGGATCCTCGCGGAGCAGCACGCGCGCGAAGGATGCACGGCGCTCCCGCCACCGGTCCGGCGAGTCGTAGAGCTCCTCCCGCCCCGGGACGTCCTCGCCCATCCGGCGGGAGACGTCGAGATGGTGCTGCACCTCCGACCAGGCCCGGTCCACCTCGTCCGCATCGGGCCCCTCCGCCTCCTCAATCAGCAGCGTATCGGCGGCGAGCATCTCGAAAAGCGAACTGCGCGCGGGGGTGCCCTTCGCCGCTGTCGTGGCGCCCCGCGGCGCGCCACCGACCGGGAGGACGGTGATCTCGTCGAGGTCGTCGAGCGAACGCTGGGTGGTCAGGTCGAACCCGCGAAGCGAGGCGAGGACGTCACCCCACCATTCGCAGCGCGCCGGTGTGGTCATGCCGAAGCCATAGACATCCACGATGCCGCCCCGCACGCTGAATTCGGCGACTTCCGTCACCGTGGGAACACGGCGATACCCCATTGACTCCAGTGCCGTGACGACCGCCGTGAGCCCCGGCGTGTCCGTCCGCCCCGGGCCGAGCCGCAACGTCGCTGCCCGGAGCCAGGCCGGCACCCCCGTGCGTTCCGCCGAAGCACGCGCGGTCGTGACGAGGATTCGGATCCGCCCCTCGACCAGCGCCTGCAGCGTCTCGACCCGCTCGCCGGCGATCTCGTGGTGGGGCTCTTCCTCGCCGAGCCCTTCCCGTTGTGGATAGAGCGCGGTGGGGGCATCGGTCAATCGCTGGAGGTCGCTCAGCCAGCGTTCCGCTTCCGCGGGCGTCGTGGCCATCACTGCGAAGAGCCGGTCGGGGAACCGACGCGCCAGCCACGCCACCAGCGTCGCGCCGCTGGAGCCCGGCAGCCCACCGAGGGCAAGTCGCCCGCCACGGCTCGGCAGGCGGCTCGCAAGCTCAAGGGCCGTGGGCGTGCGATCGAGGGTATCGAGGAGGAGGGAGAGCGTCATGCCGTCCGCCGCTGGAAGCTGGCGAGTCCCATCTCGATGAGTCCGAGCAACAGCGCGAGCCACAACAGCGGTGTGCGCAGGTGCCCGCGTGCCCCTGCAGCGAAGGAGGCCTCGGCCACCCGGTCGAGTGACACCAGCCGCGCCCCGGACCAGAGAGCCTCGATCTGCGCGCGGGAGGCCGTGGCCAATTCCGATTCCCGCGGATCGAGGTTTACGGCCAGCGCGCCGAGCGTATCGGGACCGGACTGGAGCAGGTAGACGCCGGTCGCCGGCGGGCGCCAGGCGGCGCCTCCCTCCACGCGCCAGGTCCTGCCTTCACGCGTGACCTCGTCCACATCGTCGGGGAGCTGGACAGGAGCGCCCGGAGCCCCGTT
>JAOUIC010000002.1 GCA_029884275.1 Gemmatimonadota bacterium
GCATCCGGAATGTCGAGATCCCAGAAGCCGGTGGTCGCCTGTCGGATGCTCCAGGAGAGTGCGGCACGGGCCATCGGGGCGCCGAAGAGATAGCGGGCCTCCACCTGGACGCTGACCGTGTCCCCCGGGAAGCCGGACCGTATCCCCGCGACCGCCTCGACCAGAAACTCCGGCGGCCGGTATTCGCCGATCCGGTAGGTGGTGTTCGCAAGACTGAGCCACTCGCCGCCGCGTCGCTGCTCCAGCGACAGTACGTACGTCCCGAGAGGAACGTCGGCCGGCACTACGAAGCTACGCTCCGTAGTGCCGAACAATGAGAGCGGGACAGTGGCTTCGTGGAGCGTTCCCCCGTCTCGATCGGCGAACAGCCACCGGGCGCTGTCGCTCGGGGCCGGTACCGTGAGCGCGCCGAGACGGCCATGGCGCACGATTCCTTTGGCGTGAATCGTCTCGCCGGGGCGGTAGATCCCACGCTCGGTGAAGACCAGCGCCGCGACATCGTGGCGCTCGGCGCCGTACCCCGACCGCACGTTGAACTGCCACGGGCTCAGGTCGGGGTCGTAGCTGCTGATGCTGGTGAGCCCGCGGTCGTTGCCGAGTCCGGCGGTGACATACCCTTCGAGGCCCCACCCTCGTGTCACGGTGCTGTCCACCTCATAACCGGTCAGCACCGCGACTCCGTCCGGCCCCGTGCTCGACCGTGCCAGCAGCCGCCCAACGCGATCATGGAGCTTCACGTCGGCGCCGCCTCGCGGCTTTCCATCGTTCACACCGGTGACCCAGACGACACCGCCGGCCACGCCGATCTTGGCGTGGACGGCGAGGTCGGTCACCTGGACGACGGCGTAGGGCTGGTTATCACGCCACTCCGGCGGCAATGCGGGACTGCTCACCCTCAGCAGTTGCAGCACCGGGGCGGAAGGTCGCTGCATGTTGTACGCGGGGACGGGCACTCCGTAGATCCGCACCCGGTCCCGGGGCCCCGGGACGACGACCCGGCGGCGCGTCGCACCCTTGAGGATGAAGCTGAGAACGCTGTCGTCCCGCTCCCAGCGGCTGTACTGCAGCATGGCTGGAATCAGCGAATCCGGCACCGCCGCGATGATGACATCCAGCGAGTCCGCGTTCACGTGGCGCACACCGAGCGTCCGGTAGCCGGTTCGCTCGACTGTCATCCGGCCGTATTCGTGTTCCACCATCGGCGCGAAGCCCGTGGTCCGGAAGCCCGCCGCAGGATTGCCGGTGAGGCGCTGCCCGAAGACGTCCCGGATGGCGGTGTCGACCACGACGGCATAGGCGGTGTGCGGCGCGAGGGTGGTTTCGAGGTGCCAGGTCTCCGACTCCGAGGCGGTGTCACCGATGGCGAACGGCACCTCGGGGAGGAGCCTGACCCGGCGCTGGACCTCCGACCCGCGAACCGGCGTCGAGAAGGCCGCCCGTATCCCGCCGGTGGGACAGAACGCGCCTCCGGCGCAGGCGGCGCTCACCAGCCGCAGTGGTCCGTAGGTCGCGAAGCTCCAGCGGACGAACGGCCTGGTGCCTTCCGGGTCCACCGACGAGGGGGCGACGAGTTCGCCGGCACAGTTGTACGGCAGGGGACCCTCGGGAACGAAACGAACCACGCGACGGAGCGAGTCGAGGGCACGGTCACGCTCCCAGCCTCCCGCCTCGCGGTATTGCCAGGGGTCCTTGTCGGAGACGGGGCGCTGATCGGTGGCGTCCAGGCGCAGGATCCCGGCGCGGCCGCAGGTCTTGCCGAAATCGAGGTAGGCCAGCCCGCGCAGCGCATTGCGGTCCAGGGGAGCGCTGAAGACCAGCTCGAAGATGGCGTCCGGCCCCAGAAAGCGGGGACTCTCGCCCCGGTTGACCGGCAGGCCCGCGAGCAGGGCCGGACCCAGCACCTGGAACCGGAACTCGTGCGGTGTCTCCAGCCGGCTGCCGTCCATGGCCGAGAAGCTGTTGGCGACCGTGACGGTGTAGGACTGTCCAGGGGTAAGTGGTGCAGCCGGCCGGAATCGGAGGGTCACCGGGTCCCGCCATTCGACGCGGCCGGGGATCGCGGGCGTGATCGAGAACAGACCAGCGGGATCCACGGTCCGGTCCAGCGATCCGGCAACGGGCCGGTCGAAGATGATGACGATGGACGCGGTCAGGGGCGCCTCGCCGGCTGGGGAAGCCGAAAGCACCCGCAGCGGCCGCGGCTGTTCGGCGGCGAGGGCAGCCGCGCCAGCGAAGGCGAGGATCCGCGGGGACAGCATCACGGCGAACTCCTGAGAGGTTCAGGCGGAAGATCGCCCCCCAGGAACCGGTGTCAATCAGCCGCGGCCTTGCCTGGCGAAAGCCAGCGGAGCGTGAGCCGTCGGAAGGAGATCCCACGGCCGGTGATGATGAGCACGACGCCGAGCACGATGATGAGGGACGCGGCGAGGGTCCGGGCCGAGAGCGATTCTCCGCCGAGGGCCCAGCCGAGGAACACGGCAACCATGGGGTTCACGTACCCCGCCGTCGCCACGTTGTTCGGGGAGGTGGCCTTGAGCAGCCAGGCGAAGGCGGTAAAGGCCACGATCGATCCGAAGACCGTCAGGTAGAGCCAGGAGAGCAGGGCCCGTCCGCCGACCTCGGCGGCATCGAAGCGTCCGGGTTCCCCCATGGCGACCCCGACGATCGTGAGCAGGAGTCCCCCCGCCAGCATCTCGGCGCCCGCCGCCATCACGGTGCTCGACGGGAGATTGGCGTGCCGGCTCGAGACCGAGGCGAGTGCCCACGCGAAGGTGGATCCCATGAGCATCATCACCTCCCGGGGATCGACCGGTTCGCCGCCGACACGGCCCGGCACCACCAGCAGCGCCACCCCTCCGAAGCCGAGCACGATGCCGGCTATGACCATCGCCGACGGGCGGGTCCCACCGCGCCGGAGCCACTCGAACAGCGCGGTCCAGACCGACACCATCGCGATGATCAGGGCCGTCAGTCCGCTGGCGAGGAACTGTTCCACCCAGACGACGGTGCCGTTTCCGACGAGGAAGAAGAGCGCCCCGAGCACTGCCGCCGCCACCCATTGCCCCGGGGTAGGCCGCGCGTCGCCGCGGAAACTCGCCCACGCGTAGAGCACGGCACCGGCCACCAGGAACCGGCTGCCCGCCATGAGGAACGGGGGCATCGACTCGAGCGCCCAGAAGATGGCGAGGTAGGTCGAGCCCCAGATGAAGTAGATCGCGGCGAAGGCCGCGATCATCCGGCCCCTCGTCTCGTGCTCGGCCTGACCAGTCATGGCGCGCAATGTAATCGTCCCCTACGTTCTCCCGATGCCCACCCCCGCACCCGTCTCCTACCGCCGCACCTTGGGCCTGTTCTCCGGCACCATGGCCGTCGTCGGCGGCATCATCGGGTCAGGCATCTTCATCAACCCCTCGATCGTCGCCCAGCGCGTCGGCACCGCCGGCCTGTCGCTCGGCGTCTGGGCGCTTGGGGGCCTGGTGGCACTGGCGGGTGCCTTCTGCTTCGCCGAACTGGGCCAGCGCCGGCCCCGGGCCGGGGGCGGCTATGTCTACCTGCGGGAGGCCTTCGGCCCGCTGCCGGCCTTCCTGTACGCCTGGGCGTTGCTGCTCGTCATCGCCACCGGCGCCATCGCCGCGGTCGCCGTCACCTTCGCCCAATACGCCCTGGCTCTCCTGGGAATGGATGCGGTCTGGTCGAGGCCGCTGGCCGCCGGCGCCATTCTCTTCCTGACCGCGGTCAACGTCCTCGGCATCCGGCCAGGCGCGGTGACGACCAACATCTTCACCCTGCTCAAGCTGGTGGCGCTCGGGTTTCTGGTTGTGGTCGGACTCGGGGTCACTGCCGGAACACCCGCGCAGCAGGCCGCGGCGGTTCCACCGGGCGGGTCCGCCTTCCTGGCGCTGGCCGCCGCACTCGTCCCGGTCCTGTTTGCCTACGGCGGCTGGCAGCAGACCAACTACATCGCCGAAGAGATCCTCGATCCCGAGCGAAACCTGCCGAGGGCGCTGGTGCTGGGCGTGGGCCTGGTGGTGGTGGTGTACCTGGCCGCGAACTTCACCTACCTGCGAGTCCTCGGCGCCGACGGGCTTGCCGCCAGCCTCGCACCGGCGGCGGACGTCGCGCAGGCGAGCCTCGGAAACACCGGGCGAACCGTCATTGCGCTCGGCATCGCGGCCTCGACTTTCGGGTTCCTGAACCTCGTCATCATGGTCTCGCCGCGGGTGTACCGGACCATGGCCGCGGACGGCCTCTTCTTTCCCGCCTTTGCGAAGCTGCACCCCGAGTTCCGCACTCCCGCCACGGCGATCATGGCCCAGGGCGTGTGGGCAGTCCTGCTGCTGTATTCCGGGCAGTACGGCCAGCTCCTCGACTACGTCACGTTCTGTGACTGGATCTTCTTCGGCCTCGCCGCCCTCGCGCTCTTTCCCATCCGGCGCCATGATGCGGCGAGCGGGCAGCCGCCGACGCCATCGGCCTTTCGCGTTCCCTTCTGGCCGGTCACCCCGCTGCTCTTCGTCGCCGCTGCCCTGTACGTGGTGCTCGGCTCGATCACCTCGAATCCCAGGAATGCCCTCCTTGGCCTGACCATCCTGCTCCTCGGTGTGCCGGCCTACTGGTTCTGGCGCAGGCGCTCCCGCCCGGCACCATGAATGCGGCGTGGCCACCGGAATGTTCCCCGGTGGCCACGCTTGCCATCAGCGGTGCGCTGCGGTTGGCGGACTTCGGCTTCAGCTCCCCTTCTCGAGGCGGATGCTGCCGTTCACCGTGGTCATCCGCAGCAGGGAACCGCCTTCTCCAATCCGACCCCGAAGTGACCGTGGGGACATCTTCCCCTGGATCGTGATGGGAAAATCGCTCTCCACCGATCCGTTCACCGTCGAGGCCTCGAACTCGGCAGAGACCGAGGGCGGGAGCTCCACCGTGATGCCGCCGTTGACGGTGGTGAACTCCAGCTTGCCGCTCCACTTCGCCGAGCCCATGCGCACGTTGATGGAGCCGTTCACCGTCGTTGCATGCGCCACGCCGCCCGCCTCGAGCTCGACGTCACCGTTCACCGTCGACAGTTCCGCGTCGGCAGGCAGATTTCGGCCGCTGATGTCGCCGTTGACGGTGGCCCCCTCGAACCGGACACCAGCCGGCACCTGAACTTCGAACACGACCTCGACGTCATTGTCCTCGGTGTTGTTCCTGCCACCGCCGGGCTTGCACTCGTTGGGACGGTCGGACTGCTTGGACGGATAGACGGTGCAGATCGTCACCCCGCCGGCATGCTCCACCACCTCGATCTTCACCTCGTCCGGATCGCTCTTCCTTCCCTTCTTGGTCGCGGTGACCAGCGCCACGGTCCCCGTGGCCCTGGTGGCGCGCAGTTCACCATTGACCCCCCGGACTTCGAGGGTCTTGCCCGAGGCGATCGCGCCGCTCCATCGGAAGTCCTGGGCCGCCACCGGCCGGGCCATGAGCGCGAGCGCCGCAACTGCCATTGCATATCGCATGTGTCTCTTCTCCATCAGTCGGTGTGGTCGCGTGAAATCGGTCCTAGCGCCCCGGGCCCTTGCGGAGCGCCACTTCCCCGTCGAATGACTCGAGTTCGACCCGGGCGCTGCCCTTGCCGAGGGTGAAGGTCATCTTCCGGCCCGCGGTGTTCACCGTCACCGGGAAGTCGGAGGTGAACTCGCCCTCGAAGGTGCTGATCGAGACGGTGGCATCGAGCGACGGCACGGTCAGCGTCACGTCGCCATCGTGCGACGAGAGCCGGTACCGGCCATCCCCCCTGATCTCACCCGACATGATGATGTCTCCATCCACGGTCGAGGCCTCGACGTTCGCCGCGCGGATGCCCTGGAGCAGGACGTCCCCGTCCACGGCCGTCACTTCGAGGTCGCCTTCGAGGTCCGACCCGCTGATGTCGCCATCCACCGTGGCGAGCGACAGGCGCCCGGAAGCGCCCCGGACCTGGAGAGCGCCCTCGACCGAGTTGACCCGGACCGACCCGCGTCCACCCTCGACGATGATCGCGCCCTCGATGGACTGGATCTCGATCGCGGCCTTGCTGCCGGTGACCCGAACCTCCCCCTCCTGTGAATAGATCTCGAGCGCCATGTCGGCCGGGACGGTGAGCTCGTAGGCGATCGGCTCCGGGCCATACCGGCCACGACCGCTGATCCGGACCATCCCGCCGGAGACCTCCACCGAAACCCGGGACTCATCGTCGTGCTGGGCCCGGACCCTCACCGCCTGACGGTTCCAGACGGTGACCGTCACCGGGCCCTCGTGGTTGCGCAATTCGAGCTTGCCGTTCGCACCCACGGTCACGGTGGTATCGGTACCGGTGAGCGCAGCGAGCAGCGGCAGTGTCAGCAGATACATGGATTCCCCTTCTTTCCTAGCTGATAGTCCTGGTGAGTTCCGTTGCCCGGCGGAGCAGGTCCAGCTTGGTCAACCGGGAACGGGTCAGGTGTGCCCGCAGGTATTCGCTTCCCGGGTCCGCCGCCACTGCCCGCTCGGCGTCGAGGATCGCCTGGTCGATGAGCGCCAGCTTCTCCTCGATGACACGCGTGGTCGAGCTGTCCAGCGACCCGCGCCCCTTCGCCAGCTCCCGCTGCAGCTGCCCGATTGCGGCATCGTACCCTCCGCCGGTTGCGACCGTTCGCACGACCGGCTCGGGTTCTGGCCGGATCCAGGCGACAGGGGCGCCGATTTCATCGCGCAGCAGGAAGGCGACCCCTCCACCCGAGATCAGCATGAGCGCGATGCCGGCGGCCAGCAGCTCGGGCATCGAGAACACGAAGCGCCGGCGGGAGACGCCGATCTGCGCCGATACCCGCGGCCAGAGATCGGCGCGCGGCGGCCGGTCCTCGAGGGCTCCGGCACGGGCGACTACGCCGCGCAGCTCGTTGAGCAACCGCCGGCACTCGCCGCACACCTCGAGGTGGGTTTCGAGCTCCCGCGCTTCGGCCAGCGGCAGCTCTCCGTCGATGTAGTCGGACCAGTGTTCGGATTGTGGATGTGTCATCGGCTCATCCCAGGGTCTCGCGCAACGCCATCCGGGCGTAGTGCAATTGTGATTTCGACGTGCCCGCGGTCACACCCAGCATCGTGGCGATCTCCTCGTGCCGGTAGCCTTCGACATCGTGCAGCACGAACACCTGTCTGGCCCGTGCCGGGAGCGCGGCGATGGCGGACTCGAAGTCCAGTCCCGCGAGATGGACTGTCGATTTCGACGGCAGTTCCATCGCCTCGGCATCGTTCTCGGCGAACCGGTCCCGCCACCGGCGACGCCCCGCGCGCCTGCTGAGCACCAGGTTGACGGCCACCCGATGGAGCCAGGTCCCGAACGCCGCCTCGCCTCGATATGTCCCGATCTTCTGCCACGCATGGACCAGAACTTCCTGGGTGACCTCTTCGGCCTCCTCGCCCATCATCCGGCGGACCAGGGAGTGCACCCGGTTGATGTGACGCCGATACAGCCGCTCGAAGGCGTGGGCGTCCCCGCTCGCGGCCAGGGCCGCATCAACGGCGTCGGTCTCGTTGGGGTCATGCGCGCCGGGTTTCTGGGCGGGCGCCCCGCGGGTCGCGGTGGTCGGCATCCGGGGCTTTGGACTCCCGATACCGGAGGATGGTTGGAAGCCGCCGCGCGCCCCCACCTCCGACGGGGGTTCAGACCGGTCCTCGTGCTTCATCGCCAAGGTCTCCCCAGTCGTTCAGGAGAAGGGATTCGCCGACACAACAGATTGACCGGCAACGAGTTGTCATCGCCAAAGTTCGCCTGCAGATGCATCAGGAGTCTCCCGAAGCTGCCGGGGTCGATCCGCGTCCGGCTAGAAGACTCGCTCGACGGTGGCGCACGCCCAGATGTTGCGGCAACGAACACCGCAGTCGCGCGGCTCCCGACCTCATCCCCAAAAAAACGCCGAAGACTCGGGAGGCCTGGGGCACTGGGCGGAAATCCAGCATCACGCCCGTAGAAACAGCGAAGCCGGGAACTGGCGTCCCCGGCTCCGCTGACCTCCCACCGGTCCCCTCAGACCGGTGCCTCGAGCAGGCGATCCTATACCTTGGTGCCTGCCAGCGCTCGTACGAGGTCGGTGGTGCTGACCACGCCAAGCAGCTTTCCACCCTCTTCCACGAACAGACGGTGCACCTCCAAGTACAGCATCCGCTGAGCGGCGTCCCGGACGGTGGCCTGGGCGCCGATCGTCTGCGGATTCGTTGTCATGATGTCCCGTACCGGGGTGCTCTCGAAGATCGCCTCCCGCGCCTCGGGATCGTTGTGCTCGGCGATCGCCTCCAGGATGTCGCTGTTGGAAATCACTCCGACCAGCTTCCCATGCCGGTCCAGGACCGGCACTCCGGAGATATGTTCCTCTGCCAGGAGAGCGATGGTCTCCCCAACGCTGTCGTCCGTGGACACAGTCCGGACGCTGCTGTGCATCACTTCGCTGACCCGCATCGCGACCTTCTTCGTCGAACTCACACGCCAATACCGGTGTCTGACGGTGAATGCATCATGAAGACAGCATGAGAGTAAACCCCAGCAGCAGGGGCGGCATCCGATGGGAGACCCCAATGCCACCAACTCCGTGAGCGACACGGTACGCCTGGCCCAGCGCGGCGACCACGCTGCCTTCCGTGCCCTCTACGAGGCCCACGTGGGGCGGATCTATGCGCTGTGCCTGCGGCTGGCTGGCTCCGCCGCTGAGGCGGAGGAACACACCCAGGATGTGTTCGTGCGGGCCTGGCGCCGGCTGGGCACCTTTCGGGGCGACAGCGCCTTCGGCACCTGGCTGCACCGGTTGGCGGTCAACGAGGTGATGCAGGCCCGCCGCGCGGCCGGGCGGCGGTCGGCCCGGGTGGCCCTGCCGGGTGACGACGAATTGCTCGCGCGGGTGGCCGTGCAGGAGCCGGAGCCGGACCGGGATCTCGATCGGGCCATCGCCCGGCTTCCCAAGGGGGCACGCCAGATCTTCGTGCTGTACGACCTCGAGGGGTATTCCCACGAGGAGATCGCCCACCTGACCGGTGTGGCGGAGGGGACATCCAAGGCGCAGTTGCATCGCGCCCGCCGGCTGCTCAGGGAGGAGCTCAACCGATGACAGACTGTCCTGCCGACAAGGCGACACTCGATGGCTTCGCCGACGGCAGCCTGCCCGCCGCCGAACGGGCCCGGGTCACCGAGCATCTGGCCGGTTGCCCGGAGTGCCGGCGGGAGGTCGCCGAACTGCGGGAGGTGCTCTCGGCGACACGCAATCTGCCCCGCGAGATCCTCCCCCCGCGCGACTTGTGGCCCGGAATCGAGGACCGGCTGGAGGCGCCAGGGAGGCGGGCCGTCATCGGCCGGGGCTGGATACCCGCCGGCGCGATCCGGGTCGCGCTCGCAGCCGCGGCGGCCCTCCTGCTGATGGTCTCGGGGGGGATCATGGCCACCTGGTGGCAACAGCGGGCGGCGCCGAGGGCCTTCGCGTCGGAGCGCGCCCGGTACCAGGGGGCCGCCGCCCGGCTTGCGACCGACCTCGCCGCCAACCCGGCGGGGCTGTCCGAGGCAACCCGCCTGGTACTGGACCGCAACCTCAGGATCATCGATGCCGCCATCCGCGAGGCGGAGGCGGCGCTGGACCAGGAGCCCGGAAGCGCGGCGCTCGCCGGGATGGTGCTGGCCCGCTACGAACAGCGGCTGGAACTGCTCCGCCGCGCCACCGATTCCGGGCGCCAGGAGAGCTGAGCCGATGCTCCCGCGCGCCGGTTCCTTCGGTCCCCTGCTCCTGCTCGCCCTCGCGACGCAGCCTGTCGTCCTTCCGGCGCAGCAGCTGGTGCGCGAGGGTCGGCCCGCGGCGCGGGACGCCGTCATCCGCCTCTCGATCCCGGGGGGATTCCTGCGCGTCACCGCGTGGGAGCACGACAGCATCGACGTCCGCGGCCGGCTCGACGGCGGCGCGACCTCGTTCCTGCTGGGCGGCTCGAGCGCCTCGCTCAAGGGAGGGGTGCAGGCGGCGCCCGCGGGAGGCAGGCCGGGCTCTGCCGACCTCGAGGTGCGTCTCCCGCGGGAGGCGCGACTCCGGGTCCAGAGCGGGGCCGCGGAAGTCGAGGTGACCGCTGCCGGGGGGACGGTGGAGGTGAGCGGCACCAGCGGACGGATCCGGGTCGCGGGCCGGGCGGAGCGCATCGTGGTGGAGACGCTGGACGGCAACATCGAGCTGGCGGCGGTGGCGCGGGAAGGCACGGTGCGTTCCGCCGATGGAACCGTGGTGGTGCGCGGGGTGCTCGACGTGCTCGACGCACGCACCGTGAATGGCCCGCTGTATGTCGGCATGGAGGGACCGATTGCCCGCGCCCGGCTCGAGACCGTCTCCAGCGAAATCGCCTTCAAGGGGCGGCTCACCCGGGAGGGCCGGCTGGAGGCCGAGACGCACGGCGGCGACATCGAGCTCCGGCTGCCGCCGTCCACCGGCGCCTCGTACCACCTGGTGAGCTACGGACCGGGCATCAGGAACGAGATGGTCCCGCCGGGCGCGGTCAAAGCCGGGCCGGCGAAGGGAGAGTGGTCGTTCGCGACGGGCGACGGCGCGGCCACCGTCGCGGTGAGGACCTTCAAGGGCCGCGTGGTGCTGCTGCCCCGGGCGGAGGAGTGAAGCCCGGGAATCCCGCCGCCGACTCCCGCAGCGGAGACCCCTCCCGGCCCGGCTCATCCTCCGCGCCGAAGTACCAGTCCACTTCATCCACCAGCTCGCTGTCGGTGAGCACACCGGTCAGAATCGACTCGGCAAAGCCCGGCTCGATGAGGACGTAGCCGTAGGGGTAATCGAGCCCGCCCAGCATCACGACGCGCCGGACGCCGTCGGGCCGTTCGATGACGATGGAGTCGGCGGTGGTGGCGTGAAAGGCGATTCCCTCCTCGGCGAGGAGCGGCACCACCATGGCGGTGTAGCCGCGGAACTCATCGAGGCCGACGCGCTCCTCGCCGGCCTTGAGGGTGTCGCTGGCGGGCAGGGTGAAGGCGACCAGGGTGGCTTCGCGGATGACCGGCACCGCCGCCCGGCCACTGGGGTCGGGGCGGGCCTCGGAGGTGCGGCACGCGCCGGTGGCGGCGAGCACCAGCAGGGAACCGAGGAGCGGGAGGCCGTGCATGGGAGAACGATGCCCCGGCCGGCCGGGCCTCGGGAAGGGCCGACCGGCGCCCGCTGTAAGCGGGCAAGCACATGCTTGCATTCCGGCGGCCTCCGCGCTACACTGTCGCCCCATGACTGCCATCCGCGAGCGTATCCTCACCGCGGCCGCCCGGGTGTACGGCGAAGCCGGCTTCCGCGGCGCCACCACCCGACGCATCGCAGCCGAGGCGGCGGTGAACGAGGTCACCCTCTTCCGCCATTTCGGTTCCAAGACCCACCTGCTCCACGAAGCCATCAACCACGCCGCCCGCACCGAGCTCGGCGTGCGCCTCCCCGACATCCCCCGCAACCCCCGCTCCGAACTCATCACCTGGGCCCGGCCCTGGTTCCAGGCCTTGACGGAGCGCCGCATGCTGATCCGGACCGCGATGGGGGAGGTGGCGGAGCGCCCGGAGGTGGTGCCCTCCTGTGACCACGCCTCGCGTTCCGCCGGCGCGCTGGCCGAGTATCTCGGCGGGCTCCGCACCCACGGCTTCACCGCCAGGCGCTACAACGCCCGGCGCGCGGCCGCCATGCTGCTGGGGGCGATGTTCGCCGACGCCATGCACCGGGACATCATGCCCGACCTGTTCCAGGCCGACGAAGAAACCGCCATCGCCGGCTACGTGGACCTGCTGCTCGCGGCGCTCGGGGTCGAGCCCGTGCGCCCCTCATCGGCTCGACGGAGGAAGCATGCGTAGGCTCCTTGCGCTGGTCCTGACCCTCGCGGCCGCGGCGCCAGCGGAGGCGCAGCGTCCCACGCTGCTCGTGACACCGCCACCAACGGACCTCTCGCTCGAGCAGGCCCTGCTGCTGGCCGTTCCGGCATCGGAGGCGGTGGGCATCGCGCGGGTGAACGTGAAGCGGGCCGACGGCGAAGTGAAGCGCGCCATGGCGGACCTGCTGCCGCAGCTGAACGGGATCGCCGGCTACACGCATACGCCCAGCTCGCAATTCAGCACGGACGCCACGTCCGACACCAGCGCGACAAGCTTCTGCGAACAGTTCAACGCGGTTCCCGCCAACCCCCTGTCCGAGCGGGTGGATTCCCTGGAGCAATCGGTCGCCTGCCTCTCCCGACTGAATCCCTTCGGGGCGTTCTCGGACCTGCCGTTCGGCCGGCGCCACCAGTACCTGTTCGGCCTGCAATTCAGCCAGACCCTGTTCAGCAGCTCGATCCTCAAGGGTCGGCCGCGCGCGGCGCACGCGGGCAAGCGCCTGGCGCAGATCAACCTTTCGGGCGCCGAGGCCCAGCTGCAGCTCGACGTCACCCAGTCCTACTACGACGCCGTGCTCGCCGATAGACTGGCCGAGATCGCCAACATGGCGTTCGCCCTCTCGGAGACGACGCTGGTCCAGACCCGGCTGGCGCGCCAGCTGGGCACGCAGCCCGAGTTCGAGCTGCTCCGCGCCACGGTGGCGCGCGACAACAACCGGGCGACCGTGATCCAGCGGGAGGCACTGCGGGACCTGTCGGTGCTCCGGCTCAAGCAGCTGCTCGGGATTTCGTTCGACCAGAAGCTCCGGCTCACGACCAGCCTGGACGAGGCGCCGCCGCGGGATTTCGCCGTGGTGGACTCGTTGACGATCGCGCCGCAGGACACTGCGGTGGAGTCCCGCAATGCGGTGCTGCAGGCGGATGAAGCGGTGACGGTGCAGCGGGTGCTGACCGAGGTCACCCAGTGGGACCGGATCCCGACGGTGACACTGAACTCCCGCTACGCGCGGATCGGTTATCCCGAGACGGCGGGACCGTGGGATGGGAGCTACCGCACCGACTGGACCATCGGCGTCAACGTCGCCGTGCCGCTCTGGACCAGCGGCCGCCTGAAGGGAAACACCTGGGTCGCCGAGGCGAGCCTGACCCAGGCGGAGTTGCGGGCGCGACAGGCGCGCGAGGGAGCGGCGCTCGACGCCCAGGACGCCATCACCCGGCTCAAGTCCGCGCTGGCCCGCTGGGCATCGACCCAGGGCACGGTGGAGCAGGCCCAGCGGGCCTATGAAATCGCCGACCTCCGCTACCGCGAGGGGATCTCGACCCAGGTCGAATTGAGCGATGCCCGCCTCCTGCTGGTGCAGGCGGAGGCCAATCGCGCGACCGCCGCCCGGGACACCCAGGTTGCCCGCGCACGGATCGCGCTGCTCAAGCGGCTGCCGTTGCCTGGCTCGGAGGTTTCCCAGACGCTCACCACGGCCCAGAGCGGCCAGCAGTCGCTGCAGCAGACGACTGCCACCACTTCGTCCAATGGATTCGCGCCATGACGCGTCGCACCGTCCCGACTCTGGCCGGCATCAGCATCATCGTTCTGTCGTCCGCCTGCCGGGAGGCGGCCCCGGCGAGCGATGCCACCGGGAACGCCACGCTGGTGGGGCGTGAGAACCTCACGCTCGCCCGCCAGGAGACCCTTCAGGTCGGCCCCTCCATCTCCGGCACTCTCGAAGCGGAGCGGACCGCCGCGGTGCGGGCTGAAGTCGGCGGCGCCGTGCTCGAGGTGCTGGCCGAGCCCGGGCAGGCGGTCGAGGTGAACACCGTCCTGGCGCGGATCGATGACACCGGACTTCGGGACGGCCTCACCTCCGCGCAGGCGGCGGTGCGCTCGGCCGAGATCAACTCCGCGCTCGCCCGGCGCAACGCGGAGCGAACCGGACGCCTCGCCGAGGCCGGCGCGATCGCCGACCGGGAGCGGGAACAGTCGGAGTGGATCAGCTCCACCGCCGAGACCCAGCTGGCCGACGCGAAAGCGCGGCTGGTCTCGGCGGAGAAACAGGTGGGAAAGACGGTCCTTCGGTCCCCCATCCGCGGTATCGTCGGAGACCGGCCGGTCAACGCCGGCGATATCGTGCAGCCCGGCATGCCGTTGTTCACCATCGTGGATCCCCGCACCCTGAAGCTGGAGGGCGCCCTGACGGTGGAGGCGCTCGGCGGGCTTCGGATCGGCACCCCGGTGCGGCTGTCGGTGGCGGGCCAGGCCGAGCCGCTGGAGGGGCACATCACCCGGATCTATCCCACCGTGGACCCGGCGACCCGGCAGGTCCGGGTGACCGTCGCCCTCCCCAACACCGGCGGCAGGCTCATCGCGGGCCTCTTCGCGGAGGGACGGGCGGTCACGGCGCGGCGGGCCAGCGTGGTGATACCGACCGCGGCTGTGGACCGGCGGGGGCTTCGGCCGTTCGTCATCAGGGTCCGGGGCGGCAAGGTCGAGCGGGCCGAGATCGAGCTGGGGCTGATCGACCAGATCCGGGAGGAAGCGGAGGTGGTCAGCGGCCTCACGCCGGGCGACACGCTGCTCCTGGGCGGGTCGCGCGGTCTCCCCGAGGGGACCACCATCCAGATCCGGGCCGGCGTGGAAGCTTCCGCCGGGAAGGAGTGAGCGGTGCTGATATCCGACTTCTCGATCCGGCAGCCGGTGGTCACCGTCGTGACGATGGTGGCGCTGGTCGTCTTCGGACTGATCGCCCTGTTCCAGGTCAAGACTGACGAATTCCCCGACGTGCAGCCGCCCTTCGTGTCGGTCGGGCTGGTCTACCCCGGCGCGGCGCCCGACGGCGTCGAACGCGAAGTGCTGGAGCCGGTGGAGGAGGCGATCGCCGCCATCAGCGGGGTGAAGAAGATCATGGGCTCCGCCCAGGACGGGTTCGGCCAGGTCATCATCGAGTTCCAGTTCACCAAGCCCCTGCTGGAAGCGACGCAGGATGTGCGGGACGCGATCTCCGCGATCCGGCAGGACCTGCCCCGCGAACTGGAAGAGCCGATCATCCGCAAGATCTCCGACACCGACCGCCCGATCGTGTCGCTGGCGCTGTCGTCCGAGGTCCTGACCCCGGCGGAACTCACCCGCCTCGCCGACCCCGGCATCGCGCGGGAACTGCGCTCGCTGCCCGGCGTGGCGGAGGTGACGGTGCTGGGCAAGCACGAGCGGGAGCTCACCGTGCTGCTCCGGCCGAGGGCGCTCCAGGCGGCCGGCATCAGCGTGGCCCAGGTGGTCGGCGCCCTCCAGTCGCAGAACCTGGCCGCCCCGGTCGGCCGGCTGGAGAGCGACTACGAGGAGCGGAGCATCCGCCTCACGGGACGGCTGGAGGAACCGCAGGACTTCCTGCAGCTGGTGGTGGCGGAGCGGAGCGGCCGCCTGATCCGCCTCGGCGAGCTGGCCGAGGCCATCGACGGCACCGCGGAGCCGCGCTCGCTGGCGCTGTACAACGACCGCGAGGCGGTCGGCATCGATGTGCGGAAGGCGAAGGGATTCAGCACCACCGATGTCAGCGGCCGGGTCCGCGACCGGATCGAGGCGATCAGGCCGACCCTGCCCGCCGGCGCCACGCTCGACCTCGTGAAGGACGGCGGCGAGCGGGTGAACCGGTCGGTGGCGAACGTGCAGGCGACGCTGGTGGAAGGCGCCCTGCTGACGGTGCTGGTGGTGTTCCTGTTCCTCAACTCGTGGCGCTCGACGATCATCACCGGCCTGGCGCTGCCGGTGAGCGTGCTGGCCTCGTTCATCGCGGTGTGGGCTTTCGGGTTCACCCTCAACACCATGTCGCTGCTCGGGCTTTCGCTTGCGATCGGCATCCTCATCGACGACGCGATCGTGGTGCGGGAGAACATCGTGCGCCACGTGGAGATGGGGAAGGACCATGTGACGGCGGCCCGCGAGGGCACCAACGAGATCGGCCTGGCGGTGGCGGCGACGACGTTCTCGATCCTCTCCGTCTTCATCCCCATCGCCTTCCTGCCGGGCATCTCCGGGCAGTGGTTCAAGCCCTTCGGGCTCACCATCGCCTGCTCGGTGGCGGTGTCGCTGTTCGTCTCCTTCTCGCTCGACCCGATGCTGTCGGCTTACTGGCCCGATCCGCATCGCGCCGAGCACGATAAGGCGTGGGTCACACGGGCGCTGGACCGGTTCAACGCCTGGTTCGCGCGGCTGGCGGAGCACTACAAGGGCGTGATCGCGTGGGCCCTGGACCACCGCTGGGCGGTGGTGGCGATCGCGATCGGCACGTTCGTGCTCGCCCTGGCGATGCCCGCGATGCGCCTGGTCGGAGTGAGTTTCTTCCCGCTGGACGACCGCGCCGAGCTCAACATCCGGATCGAGACCCCGCCGGGTTCGAGCCTGGGCTACACCCAGCGGAAGGTCGAGGAGATCGTCAGCCAGGTCCGCGACCACCCCGAAGTGCGGTACACCTACGCCACCCTCGGCGGCGGGTTGGCCGGCGCGGTGGACGAGGGCAACATCTACGTCCGGCTGAGCCGGCGCCATGAGCGGGAGATCTCGGCCGAGGAGTTCGCCGCGCTGGTGCGCGGCATGACCGACCGGTTGACCGGGGTCAAAGTGGCGGTGTTCACCAATGAATTCGGCGGCGGCCGGAAGGCGCTGCAACTGGAGGTCCGCGGCAGCGACATCCCGACCCTGAGCGCCACGGCGGAGCAGGTGCTGGCAGAGGTCTCCCAGGTGCCGGGAGCGGTGGACCTGAGCATGACCTCGAAGGGCCAGAAGCCAGAAGTCACCATCTCGCTCAACCGCGGGCTGGCCGGTGCCCTCGGCGTCACCGTCGGCGATGTGGCCCAGTCGGTGCGCCCCGCCTTCGCCGGGATCGACGCCGGCGACTGGGTCGACCCCAGCGGCGAGACCCGTGACGTCCAGGTCCGGCTGGTTCCGGAGAGCCGGTCACGGCCGGAGGACCTGCGCCGGCTGCCGCTGCTGGTGCGGCGGCCCGCCGGTCTTCCCGCAACCATCCCCCTTGGCCAGGTGGCCGATGTCACCGAGGCGCTGGGACCGGCGGTCATCAACCACCTGAACCGCGACCCGGTCGTCACGGTGGAGGGGAACGTCAGCGGCCGGCCCAGCGCCGAGGTGAACGCGGATATCCGCGCGCGGCTCAGCAAGCTGCAGCTGCCGCCCGGGGTACGCATCACCGAAGGCGGCGACGCCGAGCAGCAGGACGAGGTGTTCGGCAACATCTTCATCGCCCTCGGCGTGGCGGTGATGTTCATGTACCTCATCCTGGTGATGCAGTTCGGCTCGTTCGTCGACCCGCTCGCGATCCTGCTGTCGCTGCCGCTCTCGATGATCGGCGTCATGCTGGGGCTGGCCGTGAGCGGCCTCACGATCAACATCATGAGCCTCATCGGCGTGATCCTGCTCATGGGGATCGTGGCCAAGAACGCGATCCTGCTGATCGACTTCGCCAAGTGGGCGCGGGAACGCCGCGGCCTCGCGCTCCGGGAGGCGCTGATCGAGGCCGGCGCCATCCGGCTCCGGCCGATCCTGATGACGACCTTCGCCCTGATCGCGGGCATGCTGCCGGTGGCCCTCGGGCGCGGCGAGGGCGCCCAGTTCCGTCAGCCGCTCGGCGTCTCGGTGATCGGGGGAGTCTTCACCTCGACACTCCTCACACTGATCGCGATCCCGACCTTCTACGAGATCCTGGACGAGATCCGCACCTGGATGCTCGGCAAGGTCAAGCAGGTCGTCGGCGCCGAGGCGTTCGAGGGGGTCGCGCGGGCAGTGACCGGAGAGCACGAGGTCGGGCCGTAGCTTGCCGCGCGGGGAACGGGGCAGCAGATCCATACACGGAACCAGACAGGAGGCCAGCGTGCGAGTCTTCCCACTTCCCACCGGTCTTCGGGCCCCCTTGTGGGTCGCCGCGGTGGCCACCATGGCGCTTGGTGCCACTGGCGCCGCAGCCCAGCAGGGCGCGCAGGTATTCATCAATCGGCACCCCCTCCCCGCGGACACACTGCAACTGCTCGAGCGGACCTTCAGCACCAGGGTCCCGCCGGGTCGATACTGGTACGACCGGTATTCCGGTGCGTGGGGGCTGGAGGACGGCCCGACCCAGGGCTTCACGATCGCGGGATTGCCTCTAGGGGGCCCGCTGCCGGCCGACATCTCGAAAGGCGGCACCCAGGTGTTCATCAACGGGCGCGAACTCCATCCGGTGGATGTTCAGGGCCTTGCCCGCCTGGTGGGACCTGTCGCGCCGGGCCGGTACTGGCTCGACGCTCAGGGGTACACCGGTTACGAGGGTGGCCAGGCACTCGCCAATCTGCGTGTGCTCGCCCAGTCACTCTATCGGCAAGGCGCCGGCGTGGGTGAGAACTACGGCGGTGGAGCCGGCGCCTACGGCAATCTGAACACCGGCATTGGCATCATCACCGACGGCGAGGGCGGCGCCGCCGTGTTCACCAGGCCGTGACCTCCCCGGCGGCTTCGCTGGACCCGCCCGCACATCAGCTTAGGGACGCAGCGGACGCGCCAGCACCGTGTCCCAGGCGGCGAGCGCCGGCTTGGGAATGAGCAGAGTGTCCACCAACCCGAGGTAGGCGAAGAGCGGCAGGATGGAGCCGGGAGGCAGGGGCACGGCGGAGAGCTGAAGATCAGTGAATGTGATCTGGAAGAGTCCTGCGGCATCGGCGTGATCGAGGATGCGTGCCTGTCGGCCGATATACCTCGCCTGCATCTCGGGAGAGCCGGGCGTGCCCCCGGCCGGGACGGAGGTCCAGCCTCCTTCAAGCACGATGACGGGGAGCGGGTCACTCGAGGTCAATCGCGAGTAGTAGTCGAGCGGGACGCTGTCGGGATCGGCGAATCCCCCGAGATAGGGATAGCTGGACAGCCCCAACGCATCCATGAATGGGAAGTCCGTCCGATCCGGCCCGATCCCGGCGAAGGCTCCGCCTCCCACTCCTGCCAAGCGCCCCCACGCCACTTCCACCTGCACGCTGATGAGGAGTGGCGTCGCGCTTCCTGCCACGGCGCGCTCCTGCGCCGCCGCGTTGACCATCGTGACGAGTGCCGAGTACACCGGGGCCGGCGCGGCGAGCCGGATCAGGTTGGTCTCTGCCGCCAGGCTCAGGTAATCGGGACGGAGAATGGAATCCACCGCCGCCACGTACTCGCGATACAGCCGCTGGACCGCCGTATCGGTGATGCTGCGGCCTGCGGCGACCAATTCGGGGGCTTCGGCTGATCGGTTCAAACCGTCGGTCACGTCCAGCGCCACGACCACGCCCCTCCCCGTCGCGCGGTAGTAATCGACCAGGGGAAGCCGGACGACGCGCACCTCGGTCGCGGCGGCGGTGTCCGCGAGGAGGACCGTCCAGGGAATGGAGAGCTGGATCAGACCGGCATCGGAGTGCTGCGCCGCCAGGGTGAGCGTTGGCAGGACGATACTGGTGTCGGGCCGCGGCGGGATGGCCGAGAAGCCCATCATGTACCGCCGGTGGCTGGTCTCGGGGCCGGAATGACCGTCGTCGCACCCGGCGAAGGCGCCGCACAGGGCGGCAACGGCCGCCACGGGGACCAGGAGCCGCCGCATCAGGGCCGCCTTTCGAGCAATGGTTCCAGCCCACGCCAGACGGTTGCCGCCACGATGCGGGCTCCGGCCGAGTTAGGATGAATGCCGTCATCCTGGTTCAGCGAATCCACGCCGGCCACCCCATCCAGGATGAACCGCAGCAACGGCACCCGGTTGGCGTTCGCGAGCGCGGGGTAGATGGCGCGGAACCGCCGGATGTAGTCGGCGCCGAGGTTGGGCATCGCCTCCATCGAGGCCAGTACGATCATCGTGCCAGGGGACTTCTCCCGGGTGCGGTCGAGCATCGCCTGGATGTTGGCCCTGATCGAGTCGGGGTCCTGGCCCCGGAGCCCGTCGTTGGCGCCGGTCTCGATTACCAGCACCGCCGGCTTGCCGCGCAGCACCCATTCGACGCGCCTGAGGGCGCCAGCCGACGACTCGCCGCTCACCCCGGCGTTGACGACCTCGTAGTCGAGTCCGGCCGAGTCCGCCAGGCGCTGGACGACGGCCGGGTAGGCGCTGTCGGGGTCGAGCCCGTACCCGGCGGTGAGGGATGTGCCGAGGAAGACGATCGCCGGCCGGTCCCCGGTCGCCGCGGCCGCGCCGTGAGTCGCCGCCACGGCCGGCGCCCGGTCTCTGGCCGGCGCGCCGCCGCCGGGTTCCCCGCATGCGGAGAGCAGGACGATCCCGACCCCCATTAGAATCCGGGCCGGCGATGGCGGCACCGCGTTCAACGTCTTCACAGGCAAGGTCATGATCAGGGCTGAGGCGCTCACCAAGGAATATCGCTCCGGCGGACAGACGCTCGCCGTGCTGAAGGATATCAACTTCGAGATCGCGACGAGCGACCTCGTGGCGATCGTCGGCCCCTCGGGCAGCGGCAAGACCACGCTGCTTGGCCTGATGGCCGGCCTCGACCGCCCCACCCGCGGCCATGTCCTGGTGGATGGCCAGGATCTCTCCAGCATGAGCGAAGATGCGCTGGCACGTTTCCGGGCCGAGCGGGTGGGATTCGTGTTTCAGTCGTTCCACCTGATCCCCACCCTCACGGCACGGGAGAATGTGCAGGTCCCGCTCGAGCTGCGCGGCGAGGACGCCGAGGCGCGGGCGGACGAGCTCCTCTCTCGAGTCGGGCTCGACGGCCGGGGGCACCACTACCCGGCCCAGCTCTCCGGAGGGGAACAGCAGCGGGTAGCGCTGGCGCGCGCCTTCAGCAACCGGCCCCGGATTCTCTTCGCCGACGAGCCGACCGGCAACCTCGACGCCGAGACCGGCGCCCGGGTGGTCGACATCATGCTCGAGCTCAACCGGGAGCTCGGCACCACCACGGTGCTGGTGACACACGACCTCGCGCTGGCCCGGAAGGCGCGACGGATCATCCGGCTGGCGAACGGAGAAGTGGCGAGCGACGAGGCGACCGCATCGGCGGGAGGCATGGCGTGACCAGCCTCGGCTTCGTCGCCCGCATGACGTGGCGCGAGGCGCGCGCCTCGGGCCGGCGCCTGTTCCTGCTCACCGCGGCAATCTCCATCGGAGTCGCCGCCCTGGTGGCGATCGAGTCCTTCACCGACAACCTGCGGACCGCGATCGAGGGACAGTCCCGGGCCCTGCTGGGCGGCGACCTGGCGGTGAGCCTCCGCAGCCGGCCCGATTCCGCCTTCCGCGACACGCTCGACGCCCTCGCCCGCGCAGCGGGCTCGGACCCGGCCCGCGACCAGGCGGAGGTGGTCAGCTTCGCGGGGATGGCCTACGTCACCCGGACCGAGGGAGCGCGGCTGGTCAGGGTCAGCGCCATCAGCGGCGGGTATCCCTACTACGGCACGGTCCGTACCGACCCCGAGGGCGCGTGGCAGCAGCTGGGCGCCGGCCAGGCCACCCTCGTCGACCCCTCGTTCCTGACCGCGCTCGGCGCCGAGATCGGCGATACCATGGCGCTGGGCGAGAGCCGGTTCGTCATCGCCGGGACCGTCACCAGCTTCCCCGGCGATGTCGGAATCCGCAGCGCCTTCGGCCCGCGGGTCTTCATCCCGGGCCGACTGCTCGAGGAGACCGGGCTGCTCGCCTTCGGCAGCCGCGCGGAATACGAGTGGTTCCTGCGGACGCCGGCGACGCTCGACACCAGGGACTTCGCGTCCATCTGGCGCCCGGTCGTCCGGGCCATGCAGGGGAGACTCCGCAGCGCCATCGAGGAGGAGCGCGACCTCCAGCAGAACCTCGACCAGCTGGGCCGGTACCTCGGGCTGGTGGCGCTGATCGCCATCCTGCTCGGCGGTATCGGCGTGGGCAGCGCGGTGCAGGTGTTCGTGCGCCGGAAGCGCGATTCCATCGCGGTGCTCCGCTGCCTGGGCGCCACCAGCCGCCAGGTCTTCGCCGTCTACCTGCTGCAGGCGGCACTGATGGGCCTGGCCGGCAGCGCGCTGGGTGTCGGACTCGGCATTGCCATCCAGCTGCTCCTGCCGATGGTGTTCGGCGCCTTCCTGCCGCTCGAGGTGTCGGTGCACCCCACCATGCGCGCGGTCACGACCGGACTCGGCGTCGGAGTCTGGGTCGCCACGGTGTTCGCCCTGCTGCCGCTCCTCGCGGTCCGCCGGGTGCCGCCGCTCGCGGTCCTCAGGCGCGACGTCGAGGCCGGAACGGCGGTGCCGCCCGACCGCTGGACCTGGCTGGCGCGCGGCGCGCTGGCGCTGAGCGTCATCGGGCTGGCAAGCCTCCAGGTCGGCAGCCTGGTGCGGGGACTCGCCTTCGCCGGCGGGGTGGGCGGCGCGGTGCTCATCCTCTGGCTCTCGGCCCTGGC
Source organism: Gemmatimonadota bacterium (assembly GCA_029884275.1). Lineage (GTDB taxonomy): Bacteria > Gemmatimonadota > Gemmatimonadetes > Gemmatimonadales > GWC2-71-9 > JADJOM01. Next base: position 22,231 of record JAOUIC010000002.1, read on the forward strand.
CCTCATCCGCGGCTTGCGCCGCTGGTTCCCGCGGGGACTGCCGTACGTCCATCGCCAGGGACTGGCGAACCTCTACCGGCCGGCCAACCAGACGGTCGCGGTGGTGCTGGCGCTGGGCTTCGGGGCGTTCCTTCTCGGAGCCCTGGCGGTCATGCAGCACAACCTGCTCCGCCACTTCGCCCTCGACAGCGGCATCGGGCGACCCAACCTGGTCTTCTTCGACATCCAGCCGGACCAGCTGGCGGATGTCGAGGGTCGCATCCGCGCGGCCGGGCTCCCGCTGCAACCCCAGGTCGCCATAGTGCCGATGCGGATCCGCTCGGTGAAGGGGCAGTCGGCCCGCGAGATTCTTTACGACACCACCAGGTACCAGGAGGGCACGGACCGGATCCAGCCGTGGGCGGTGAGGCGTGAGTACCGCTCCACGTATCGCGACACGGTGGTCGGCTCGGAAAAGCTGGTTGTGGGCGACTGGCCGGCGACCGTGCCGGCCGGGACCGTCCCGGTTTCCCTCGAGGTGGGAATCGCCTCGGACCTCACGGTCACCGTCCGTGACACCATCGTGTGGGACATCCAGGGGGTGGCGGTGACCAGCGTGGTCGCAAGCCTCCGCGAGGTGAACTGGGCGCGCTTCGAACCGAACTTCTTCGCGGTGTTCCCGAGCGAGGCCATTCAGGACGCCCCGCAGAGCCATGTGCTGCTCAGCCGAGTCGATGATCCGGCCGTCATGGGACGGCTGCAGCGCGAGATCGTCGAGCGCCATCCCAACGTCACCACCATCGACCTGACGTCTTTGCAGCGGACCATCGAGAAGGTCATTGGCAGCGTGATTCTCGCGGTCAGGTTCATGGCGCTGTTCAGCCTGGCGACGGGGCTGGTGGTACTGGTCTCCGCCCTGGCGACCAGCCGCCACCAGCGGGTGCGCGAGGCGGCGCTGCTCAAGACCCTGGGCGCCACCAAACAGCAGGTGATGCGGGTGATGGTCACCGAATACGCCGCCCTCGGCATCCTCGCGGCGGTGGTGGCCACCGCGCTGGCCACGGCGGGCGGCTGGGCCATCATGAAGTGGGTGTTCGAGCTGCCGTTCACGGCGCCGTGGGCCGCATTCGCCTGGCTGGCAGCGGCGCTGGTGGCGATGCCGGTCCTCACCGGCTTCTGGAGCACCGCCGACCTGTTCCGCCGCACACCCATGGAGGTGCTCCGGGCCGAGTGACCGGACGCCCCTTACGCTGGACGCCGGTGGCCGTAGCTTTGAACGTCCCTCTTCATTTGAGACTTGGAGTCGCATGCTCGCCATTGACCTGACCGGAAAGCGCGCGTTCGTCGCCGGCGTCGCCGACGATGGCGGATTCGGTTTCGCCATCGCCAAAGCCATGGCCGAGGCGGGGGCCTCGGTCTGCGTGGGCACCTGGCCGCCGGCGCTGAACATCTTCGAGACCCTGCTCGAGCGGGGGAAGATGGACGAGTCGCTGACACTCTCGGACGGCCGCAGGATGGCGTTTGAGCGGATCTACCCGCTGGACGCAGCCTATGACACACTGGAGGAGGTGCCGGCCGAGATCCGCGAGAACCGGCGGTACCGCGAGCGCGGCGACTTCACCATCGAAGGCGCGGCACGGGCGATGAGGGCGGATTTTGGCGAGCAGCCGCTCGACATCCTGGTGCACAGCCTCGCCAACGGCCCCGAGGTGAAGAAGCCGCTGATCGAGACGTCCCGGGCGGGATACCTCGCGGCCCTGAGCGCGAGCTCCTACAGCCTGGTGTCCATGGTGCGACTTTTCGGCCCGATGATGCGGCCGGGCGGGTCGTTCCTCTCGCTGACGTACATGGCTGGCGAACGGGTGGTCCCCGGTTACGGGGGAGGGATGTCGAGCGCCAAGGCGGCACTCGAGGCCGACACCCGCACCCTCTCATTCGAGGCTGGGCGCCGGTACGGAGTCCGGGTCAACACGATTTCAGCGGGGCCGCTTGCCTCACGCGCCGCCAGCGCGATCGGGTTCATCCAGATGATGATCCAGTACTGCCGAGCCAATTCCCCCCTGCCCCGCGAGCTCGACGCCACCGAAGTGGGCACCACCGCCGCGTTCCTGGCCAGTCCGCTGGCCTCGGCCATCACCGGAAGCACCGTGTACGTGGACAACGGCTATCACGCGATGGGGATGGCGGTGGATCCCACGGCGCTCGCCACAGGCAGTTGAGCCTCGCCGCGCGGAGCCTCGCCGCCGCCGGCGCCGTGTCGGCGTTCATTGCCGTCGGCGCCGGCGCCTTTGCGGCCCACGCACTCCGGGACCGGCTCGACCCCTCGGCGCTGCAGACGTTCGAGACCGCCGCCCGCTACCAGATGTACCATGCGCTGGCACTCCTCGCCGCCGCCTGGCTGCAGGACCGCGCACCCGGCCCGCTCCCCTCGTGGGCAGGCCGCCTCTTCCTGCTCGGCACACTGCTCTTCTCCGGCAGCCTGTACGCCCTCGCCCTGAGCGGTCTCCGCCCGCTCGGAGCCCTCACACCGTTCGGCGGGGTGGCCTTCCTCGCGGGCTGGGGCTGCCTCGCCGCCGGTGCACGACGTCTCTGACCCCCATGCACCCCGCGGCGGAGAGCTACCAGGAGTTGCTGGCCGGCATTGACCGCTGGTTTGCCGACGCCGCCGCCCGGCATCCCGGCGTGGTGCCATGCCGATCCGGATGCAGTGCCTGTTGCCGCGGGCCATTCGACATCTCGCTGGCGGACGCCCTGCTGCTCAGGGAGGGGCTTGCCGAACTGCAGGTGGATGCCCGGGGTCGGGTCCGCGAGCGATCCGGCGCGCTGCTCGAGCGGATGCAACTGCTGGAGCCCGGGTGGGATGCGCCGTTTGACCCCGGCGACCTGGGGGAGGAGCGCTTCGACGCGCTCACCGAACGGCTTGCCGCCGAGCCCTGTCCGCTGCTCGATGACGCCGGGCGCTGCCTCGCCTACGAATACCGGCCACTCGTCTGCCGGATCATCGGCATGCCGATGGTCACCCTGGATGGAGACGTCCTCGGGAACGACTGCCCGATCCGGGAACAGTTTCCCGCCTACGCGGCACTCGACCCGGCGGTGTTCGACCTCGAGGGTTGGGAGACGATGGAGCAGGCCTGCCTCGAAGCGGCGGCGCTGGAGCTTCGGGGCGACATCAGCGCGGGGGGGGGG
>JAOUIC010000112.1 GCA_029884275.1 Gemmatimonadota bacterium
CGGGTCCACGCCGACGAGATGGCGAAGATCTCCGCCTACCTCAACATCGACAACGGGTCCGGCCGCCTGCGCGGCGTGTGGGGCCAGGGGAACGAGGAGGCGGTGAAGGTGTTCGACCAGATCCTGGTGCCGTTCCGGGACCTGGGTGTGGTCGCGAGCCGCCTGCAGAACACCGGCGGCACCGACCACCTTTCGTTCGACCGGGTCGGCGTTCCCGGCTTCCAGTTCATTCAGGATCCGCTGGAGTACGGCATCCGCTCCCACCACTCGCACGTGGACACCTACGAGCGGCTGGTGATCGACGACCTCAAGCAGGCGGCCACCATCGTGGCCTGGACGGTGTTCACCATCGCCAACCGCGACGAGATGATGCCGCGGAAGCCGGTGGCGCCACCGAGCACGAACTAGCGCGACGTTGACCGCGCGGTACCACGCCCCGGCCGGGTCAGCCCCGCCGGGGCGTGGTTGTCACCGGGGGAACCATGATGGCTGCTGAGATGAAGGGGTGGCGTTCCGGGGGAGTGGACGCCCAGACCGCCGTGAGCCTGATCCGGCCCGGAATGAGGCTCTTCGTGCACGGCGCGTCGGCCACGCCGACGCCGCTGCTCGACGCCCTGGCGCTGCGGCGCGACCTGAGCGATGTCCTGCTGTACCATCTCCATACCTCGGGTCCGATGCCCTTCGCCGACCCGGAGGCGGCGAAGCATTGCCGGTCGGTCTCGCTCTTCACCGGCCCTGGTCTGCGGACCCCGGTCGCCGAGGGATACGCCGACTTCGTGCCGGTGTTTCTCTCGGACATCCCCGGTCTCTTCACCTCGGGCACGGTCAGGCTGGACGCCGCCCTGCTCCAGGTCTCCCCGCCGGACGCCCACGGCTTCTGCAGTCTGGGCACCTCGGTGGATGCTGCCCGCGCCGCGGCGGATACCTCCCGGCTGGTGATCGCGGAGGTGAACGAGCGGATGCCGCGGACGCATGGCAACACCTTCGTGCCCCTGTCACGCTTCGACGCCTTCGTGGTGACCGATCGCCCGCTGCACGAGCATCCGCACACTGAGGAGACCGACGTGGAGCGCCGCATCGGCGAGCTGGTGGCCGCCCTGGTGGACGACGGCTCCACGCTGCAGATGGGCATCGGCGCGATTCCTGACGCGGTCCTCTCGCGGCTCGGGAACAAGGTGGAGCTCGGGGTGCACACCGAGATGTTCTCCGACGGCCTGATCCCGCTCATCGAGGGAGGGGTGGTCACCAACCGGCACAAGGTCATCGCCCGCGGGCGCACCGTCACCAGCTTCGTGACCGGGTCGCGAACGCTGTTCGATTTCGTGGACGACAACCCCACGCTTGAGTTCCACGGCTGCGACCGGACTAACGACACGTCGATCATCCGGCGGAACCCGAAAGTCGTGGCGGTGAACTCCGCGCTGCAGGTGGATCTGACCGGGCAGGTCTGCGCCGACTCGCTGGGCCACCGCATCTACTCGGGGATTGGCGGGCAACTGGACTTCATCCGTGGCGCGGCGCTGTCGGAGGGCGGCAAGCCGATCATCGCGCTGCCGAGCACCGCCGCGGGGGGCACCGTCTCGCGGATCGCGTCCGAGCTCACCGCGGGTGCCGGCGTCGTGACCACCCGCGGCCATGTGCACTGGGTGGTGACGGAACATGGCGCGGTCAACCTGCACGGACGCACACTGAGGGAACGTGCCGAAGCGCTCATCAGCATCGCCCATCCCGATTTCCGGGCGGAGCTCCGCCGTGAGTTCGCCCGGATCCGCCACGTCACCCTCGGATAGCCCCGCCGCCTGGCCCGCCGTGCCACGCCGACCCGGCGGCCTGCGGCATCGCCATGGGGTGACTCCTGCTCCCCCTGGTTGATCAGGCACCTGATCTCAGGCTGCGGTTGACGGCCATCACCATTCCGGGCGTCCTGGCCCTCCGATTCGAGCCCGCAGCTGGCGCCTGGGTGGAGACCTACAGCGTGAACGGCGCCAACGCCGTGTTCGACTACACCCTCGTTCTCTTTCCCGGCGACTCGGTGCACGCAGTGGATGGTCTCGACCCCCTCGCCAGCCCGAAGGCGGTAGGAACCTGGAGCCGGGCCGGGGACGGGGTTCGGGCCACCTCTTCCTGCCTCGTCGGCGGGGGCACCTACTCCCTCGAGGGCACGCCAGCCACCGCGAGTACCGCCCTCACCGGCAGCTGGGGTGCGGGGGAGAACCCGACGGGCGGAGGGGGCCTCAGCGTCCAGCGCCAGTAGCGCCGCGCGGCCGTCGAGCGGGGTCGTGGCCCAGCCGGGCCCCGGCCCCGCTGGCGTTTCCGGCCGCTCCTCCCGCGGGCGCATGCTGGAGCGCATATTCGCAGGGTGTCCCAATCATCCGAATACGATCTGGTCGTCATCGGTTCCGGGCCGGCCGGGGAGAAGGGGGCCGCCCAGGCCGCCTATTTCGGCAAGCGGGTCGCGCTGGTCGAACGCTCGCCCTATCTCGGGGGGGCGAGCATCAACACCGGCACGGTGCCCTCCAAGACGCTGCGCGAGACCGCGCTGTACTTCTCGGGCCTCCGCCAGCGGGGCCTGTATGGCGTCGACTACTCGCTCCGCGAAGGGCTGACCCTCCCGGACTTCATGTACCGCTGCCGGGCTGTGGTCGAGACGCAGCGGGACCTGATCTTGAAGAACCTCGAGCACCACCGGGTCGAGATCGTCTGGGGGGACGCATCGCTGTCCGACCCCCACACGGTCGAGGTCCGGCTGGCGGCCGGCGGCGTGCGCCGCCTGACGACCGATGTGATTCTCCTCGCGACCGGGTCCTCGCCGCACCGGCCCGCGGAGGTGCCGTTCGGGCACCCGCGGATTCACGACTCCGACTCGATCCTGGCCCTGGACCAGGGCCTCGGCGAGATCCCCGATTCGATGGCCGTGATCGGCGGTGGTGTGATCGGGGTCGAGTACGCGTCGATCTTCACTGCGCTCGGTGTCCGGGTCACGCTGGTGGACGGGCGCGAGCGGCTGCTGCCCTTCGTGGATGGGGAGATTGCGTCGCGGCTGCAGGCCCGGCTCGGGGAGCTGGGCCTCACGTGGCAGCTCGGAGTCCGGGTCGAACGGATCGAGACTTCCGGGACCGGGGTCAGCCTGGCGCTCTCCAACGGCACCGCGGTGACCGCCGACGTGGGCCTCTGGGCGGCCGGGAGGCAGAGCAATGTGGCGGGGCTGGGCCTGGAACAGCTCGGCGTTGGGCTCGGCACTCGCGGGCTCGTGCTGGTCAACGAGCGGTTCCAGACCTCGGTGCCAAACATCTATGCCGCGGGCGATGTCATCGGATTCCCCGCGCTCGCCTCCACGTCGATGGAGCAGGCGCGGGTCGCAATGGTTCACGCCTTCGACCTCAAGTACAAGGAGCGGCTTTCGACCGTCATTCCGCTGGCTGTCTATGCCATCCCTGAAGTGGCCATGGTGGGGCTCACCGAAGAGCAGTGCCGGGAGCGGGGCCTGCCGCATGTCGCGGGGCGGGCCCTATTCGAGCGGAGCGCGCGGGGCCAGATTCTGGGCGACCCGCAGGGCGTGATCAAGCTGCTGGTGGATCCCGAAACGAGGCGGCTGCTCGGTGTGCACATCGTCGGCGAATCGGCCTCCGAGCTGATCCACGCCGGGGCAGCGGTCATGACGGACGGTGGGACGATTGACAGGTTCATCGACGCCGTCTACAACTACCCCACCCTCACCGATGTCTACAAGTACGCCGCCTACGATTGCCTCATCACCCTGCATCGGCTCCAGGGTGATGCCGCGCTGCGGCCCGCCGCTACGCCGGCCGGCTGAGCCTTCTGCCTACCCCCTACCATCGCCGTCACTCATGAGGGCAAGATGATCCGTCCCCTGCAGCTGGTGAGCATCCTCGGCGCCGGCCCGCTCGTCGCGCAGGGCACCGCCGGCATCGACTCCCGTGTCGCGGCGATCGCCCCGCGGATGATCGAATTCCGCCATCAGATCCACCAGCATCCCGAACTCGGCAACCGCGAGGCCAGGACGGCCGCGCTGATCGCGGCGGAACTCGAGCGGCTCGGCCTGGAAGTGCGGACCGGCATCGCCTACACCGGCGTCATCGGGATCCTTCGTGGCGCGAAGCCCGGCCCTGTCGTGGCGATTCGCGCCGACATGGACGGCCTGCCGGTCACCGAGGCCACCGACCTGCCGTTCCGATCCATCGACACCGTGACCTATCTCGGCCGTCCCACGGGGGTGTCCCACGCCTGCGGCCACGATACCCACGTGGCGGCCCAGCTCGGCGTCGCCAATCTGCTCGCGGGCATGCGTGACCGCCTCTCCGGCACCGTGGTGTTCGTGTTCCAGCCTGCCGAGGAGGGGGCTCCGCCAGGCGAGGACGGCGGGGCCGAGCTGATGCTCAAGGAGGGGGCGCTGAACGACCCCCGTCCCGACCTGATCTTCGCCTTCCACGCCAATGGCGATCCCCCGGACGAAGAGGGGGATGACGAACGGCTCGGCCGCGTGAAGTACACCCCGGGTGTGATGTCCGCGGCCTCGACCCGGTGGGAGGCACGGATCATCGGGCGGCAGTCACACGGCGCCTCGCCACACCTCGGCGTCGATGCCATCGTCACCGCCTCACAGGTGGTGCTGGCCCTCCAGACCATCCGGTCCCGCAATCTCTCGCCGTTCAGTGACAACGTGGTCACGACTGGCGTGATGCGCGGTGGCGATCGTCACAACATCGTGGCCGGGGAAGTCCTGCTGCAGGGGACTATCCGGACTTTCGACGACAGCGTCCTCGCCACGATCAAGCGCCGGATGGACGAGATCCTCGACGGTGTCACCCGCTCCGCCGGGGCGAAGTACGAGCTGAACTTCGGCTCCACCTTCCCGTCGGTGGTGAACGACACCGGGCTGGTACGCCGGTTCCTCCCGGTTCTCGAGCGGGTGGCGGGCAAGCAGAATGTCCGGATGGCCCCGCCGGAGACCGGCGCCGAGGACTTCTCCTACTTCTCGCGCGAGATCCCGGGTCTCTACATCGCCATCGGGGGGGTCCCCGAGGGGCAGGTCTCCGGTGGGCACCACACCCCGACCTTCCTGGTGGACGACCAGCTGGTGCCTTCCGCGATGCGGATCATGAGCGCGCTGGTGCTGGAGGCATTGCGGACGCCGGCGCGCTGAGCCGATTCACCAGCCCGATGAACTCACGCCTGCCCAGCGGTCTTTCCCGAGCCCAGCTGCTGGAGCTCTACTACTGGATGCGGCTCACCCGGTCGCTCGAGGAGCGGCTCGTGAGCCTGCACCGGCAGGGGAAGGTGGTGGGCGGCTTGTTCCGCTCGCTGGGGCAGGAGGCCGACGCGGTGGGGAGTGCCTATGCCCTGGAGGCAGGCGATATCCTCAGCCCGCTGATCCGCAACCTCGGGTCAATGCTGGTGAAGGGCGCCACGCCGCTGGAGGTGTTGCGGCAGTACATGGCCAAGGCCGAGAGCCCCACCGCCGGCCGCGAACTCAACATCCATTTCAACGATCTCGAGCGCGGCTTTCTGGGTCAGATCTCGCCGCTCGGCGACATGGTCCCGGTCATGGCCGGCATCGCCCTGTACTTCAAGATCACGCGGCAGCCGCGGGTCGGGCTGGTCTATGTGGGCGACGGCGCGATGAGCACCGGCGCCTTTCACGAGGGGATCAATTTTGCGGCCGTGCAGCAGCTGCCTCTCGTGGTGGTGTGCGAGAACAACGGTTACGCCTACAGCACCCCGACGCGCCTGCAGACTCGTGCAGCCAGGCTGGCCGACAAGGCCGCGGGATACGGCATTCCTGGCGTACGGGGGGACGGGAACGATGTGCTGGAGACCTATGAGGTGACCCGGGATGCCGTCGCCCGGGCCCGCGCGGGGGAGGGCCCGACGCTGGTGGAGCTCGTGACCTATCGGCGGCGGGGCCACGCCGAGCATGACAACCAGTCGTATGTCCCGGCCGGTGAGATCGAATCGTGGGCCGAGCGGGATCCGGTCGACCGGTATCGGCGACGCCTGCTGGCTGAGGCATGGGCCGACCCCGACGCGGTGTCCGGCATCGATGTCCGTGTCGACCGTGAACTCGACGGGGCGCTGGCGACCTGCCTCGACGAACCCTTCCCCGATCCTGCAACCGCGCTTGGCGGAGTCTATGCCACTCCTCCCTCAGCGCCGTTGGAGTGGTACCGCGGGATCCCCTCGGAGGGCCGGCCTGGCGGACCAACCGCCCAATCGCCCAACCGCC
>JAOUIC010000003.1 GCA_029884275.1 Gemmatimonadota bacterium
ACCAGGCCCACCAGCTCTACAACGAAGGGCGTTTCGACGAAGCCCTCGAACTTCTCCACGAAGGCAGTCAGCTCTATCCCAACGCCGTGGAACTCTACGTGGGGATGGCGTACGCCTACCTCGCGCGGGAGGACTACGCCTGGTCCCGCCGCGCCTTCGAGCGGGCGCTCTCGCTCGACCCCGATCACGAGGACACCCTCGCCGGCTACGGCGAGATCCTGCTCAAGCTCGGCGACCGCCGCGGGGCCCTCGCCGCCTTCGACCACATCCTCGCGCTCGGCTTCCGGGAAGACCACGAGCTGATGCTCCAGGTGGGCCGGGCGCTGTTCCGGGAGGGCCAGCTCGCCGCCGCCCAGAGCTTCTTCGAGTACGCCGTGGCGGCGCAGCCGGACTGTTCCGAGGCGGCGGCCTGCGTAGGCTACGCCTGTCACCGGCGCAACGACGAGGCGGGTGCGCTCTACTGGCTCCGCCGGGCCCTACAGATCGACCCTCATTACAGCGAGGCGCGGATCTATCTGGCCAACATGCTCTACGACCGGACCGAGTCCGACGCGGCGATGCACCACTTCAACCAGACCGTCCCCGAGGATCACTTCGACGAGCTGGGGATCTGGCGCTTCGTGGAGCTGCGCAAGACGCTGTACCGCCTCCCGGACGACGATCCCGAGCTTCGGCCCTGGTTTGCCCGGCTCGGCGAGGTCATGGGCGAGCCTGATCCGGTGGACACCGTCCTCGCCGAGGTCGAGGCGATGCTCCCCGACGGGAGCATCCGGGATCCCGCCCAGCTGGAGCTGTTCGGCACCCTGCTCACGGAGCTCCAGGCCATGCAGCGGCGGCACCTCCCGGCGGACACCCACAGCGTGGCGACGCTCTCCGGCCGCAACTTCCGCGGCAGCTGGGAGGAGATCCTGCTCCAGATGAAGAGCGCGGACCGGGAGTGGGCCAACGCCCCCATGGCGGACTTCATGGCGGACCTCGCGCGGCGCGGCACGGCGGAGACGGGGATCGTCATCCCGACGACCGACGCCGAATCCTTCCTCATCGGATCGGCGAAGGCCGGGGTGGTTCGGATCATCCAGTAGGGGCCGGATGCATCCGGCCCCTACTGGATGATCCGCCGCGGGTCCGGCCCCCGGGATGACCCGTCCCGGGGGCCGTTTATTATCCCACCCATGTCATCACCCATCCTCACCTGGACTCGCGGCGTAGTCCGCGAGGTTCTCCCGAACGGGCTGACCGTCCTGGTGCAGCGCGATTCCGCCGCTCCCGTCGCCGCGGTCGTCACCCACGTGAAGGCCGGCTTCTTCGACGAGCCGGATCGCTGGCAGGGCATCTCCCACGTGCTCGAGCACATGTTCTTCAAGGGGACGCCCACTCGCGGGGTGGGGCAGATCGCCCGGGAGACCAAGGCCGCCGGCGGCTATCTCAACGCCGGTACCAGCTACGACCACACCAGCTATTACGTCGTCCTGCCCGCCACCAGGCTGGCCGAGGCGGTGGCGATCCAGGCCGATGCCCTGATGCACGCGACGGTCGACGCCGATGAGCTCGCCCGCGAGCTGCAGGTGATCATCCAGGAGGCGAAGCGCAAGCTCGACACGCCCGACGCCGTAACCCAGGAGACGCTCAACGAGGTGATGTTTGACCGCCACCGCATCCGTCGCTGGCGCATCGGCTACGAGCCCCAGCTGGCAGGCTTCACCCGCGAAGACGTGGTGGGGTACTACCACTCCCGCTACGTCCCCGATCGGACCATCGTCACGATCGCGGGTGACGTCGACGTGGATGAAGCCCTCCAGCTGGCGCGCCGGACCTACGGCGGCTGGCGCACCGGCCCCGCCACAGTGGACCGCTCCCCGGAGGAGCCGCCGCACCGGGAGGTCCGGGCCCGGTCGCTGAGCGGCGACGTGACGCAGGCCGAGCTGGCGCTGGGATGGCGGGGAGTTCCCCCGCTCGATCCACGCGCGATTCCGCTCGAGCTGGCCGCGGCCGTCCTCGGGGCGGGGCGCGGGAGCCGGCTGTATCGCGCCATCCGGGAGCCCGGCCTCGCCACCTCGGTGAGCGCCTGGCACTACGCGCCGACCGAGCTGGGAGTCTTCTCGATCGATGCCACCTGCCCGGCCGAGCGGGTGGCCGAGGTCGTCGAACGGGTGGCAGAAGAGGTTCGTTCCCTGACCCGTCACGGCCCGAGTCCGAGCGAGCTCGAGCGTGCCAGGACGCTGCTGCTGGCGCGCTGGTCGAGGGGCATGGAGGAGATGGATGGCCGCGCTTCGGCCCTCGCGACGGCCGAAGCCATTGGCGACTACCATCTGCTCGACCGCGAATTCGCCGAGCTGGCGACGAGCACCGGCGAGCAGGTCCGGCAGGCGGCGGCCGATATCCTCGATCCCGGCGCGGTCAGCGCCGTGGTGTATTACCCGAGGGAGGCGGCGGCGGGGTTCGGCGCGGAGCAGCTGAAGGCGGCCTTCGGGCGCCCCGCGGGTGGCGTCGGGTTGGCAGCGCCAGCCGTCAGCGGGTGGTCGCCGCGAAAGGTGGGGTCAGGCGGCGCCCCGGGCTCGAGTCAGGCGAGAACCGAGTTCGAAGTCTCGCACCTCGCCCTGCCGGGGTTCGATCTCCTCGTGAGGCGGAAGCCGGGGATCCCGCTCACCAGTCTCGGCGTCTACCTGCCGAGGACCCGGTTCGACCCGCTGGGCAAGGCCGGCGCCGGGGCGCTCGCGGTCCGAAGCTGCGTGCGCGGCGCGGGGCCGCTCGATGCCGGTGCCCTGGCGCTGGCCTTCGAAGGGCTGGGCGGATCCATCTCGACCAGCGTCACGCTCGACTGGCTCGGCTTCGGCACCTCGGTCCTGAGCCAGAACATGCGCCAGGCAGCCGAGCTGCTCTCCCTGGTCCTGACCGACCCACGCTACGAAGCAGCGCACGTCAACGCCGAGCGCGAAGTGCTGGTGGAGGAAGCACGGCACGTGGCCGACGACATGTTCCGATACCCGATCCAGCTGGTGCTCCGCTCCGCGTTCGGTGACCAGGGCTACGGCATCCCCGCGTCCGGGCTCCCCGGGGACCTTGCCGCCCTCACCCTCGATGACGTGCGCTCGGTGCATCGGAACGAGCTGATGGAGCCGCGCGGGATCGTCGTGGCGGTCGGGGATCTCGAAACCGGACGCATGCTGGACGATCTGTCAGGCGTCTTCGGCGCGCTGCCGGCCCGCCCGTCCGCGACTCTCGAAGGCCGGATCGGGTGGCTCCCCGGGGGCACCGCCATCGTCCGGGAAGAAGCCCGGCAGAAGGCACAAACCGCGATCGCGCTGGCGTTTCCCGGCCCGGGCCGCCGGGATGCCAATCGCCATGCGGCCGACGTCTGGTGTGCGGTCGCGAGCGGGCTGGGCGGCCGGCTGTTCGAGGCGCTGCGTGACCGCCGCTCACTCGCCTACACCGTGCTGCTCACGTCATGGCAGAAGGCGCGCGGCGGCGCCTTCATCGCCTACATCGCGACCGCCCCGGAGCGGGAGGAAGAGGCACGCCGGGAGATGCTGAGTGAGCTCAGCCGCTTCGCCGAAGAGCCGGTGACCTCCGAAGAACTCGATCAGGCCAGGAACTACCTCGCCGGCCAGGCCGCCGTTCAGCGGCAGACCAGTGCCGACCTTGCGGGCGAAATCCTGGAAGCGTGGCTGGCGGGAGAGGGGCTGTCCGACCTCGACGATCCGGGGGCCCGGTACCTGGCGGTCAGCAGGGCCGAGGTCCAGGCCGCCGCCACCAGGGCACTTCAGGGTGGTGAGGCGCGCGCCGAAGGCGTCGTGCGGGGAGTGAGCCCGGCGTCCGGCTAGCCCGCCACGGCCGCATGGTCCGACCCCAGCAGCTGTGTCACCGATCTGGAGCGATAGTCAAAGATCCGCTTGAGCTGGGCCGCAATCACCGGCCAGGCGAGCTCACCCAGCGGGGCGAGGGGAAGCTGGTAGTCGACCTCATCCTCCACCCGCGTTCCCCCCGATTCAGGCCGGAACCGGTGGGTGTGTACCCATCGCCGGTAAGGTCCCCCGATCTGCTCGTCCACGAAGCACTCCCCCGGTTGCCAGCGGCTGATCAGGGTGCGCCAGCGCAGCGGGATCCCCCACAGCACGAGCCGGTAGTCGATCCGCGTGCCCGCGGTCATCGGTATCGGCGTCGGGGTCTCGATGCGGAACCGGAGCTCGGGCGGGGTGATGCGCTCGAGATTCGAGGCATCCGCGAAGAACTCGAAGACCTCCCCCACCGGGCGGGGAAGCCAGAGGCTTCGGGTCAGGCGATGGATCACCTGGCGGCGAGGATGCCCGCCACGCGCTGCCGGAAATACTCCAGCAGCGTCCGACCCATTTCGGTCTCGGTCGCCACCCACTCGGTGTTCCGCAGGGTACGGGGCGAGCTGGCGGCGCGAAGCCCCTGGAGGTAAGGCTCAACCCGGGCGAACAGGAACAGCCCTTCGCCGTTGCTCTCCAGCAGGAACTCTCCATGGATCACGCCATGGCGGGCCATGCTGTACACCATCTCCCAGTAACCCACGACCTGTCTCCACTGCCGGTTGAGCGGATGGTCGGGGCGGAGCACCGCCAGCGCCTCGTCGGCGTTGCGGGGCCAGAAGTCCCGGGTCAGCGCATCGCGCGACTCCCGGAGGACCGGTTCGCGCCGGAGGTCGTAGATCTTGAGCAGGAGGTCGGCGTCGAGGTGGTCGGGGTATTCCTTGAGCATGGCTCGGCGGGGAAGGGGTGACGGGTCAGCCGCCGGACTGGGCTGGCACCCCCAGCCGGCGGGCGATGACCTCCAGGGCCCGGCCGGGAAGGACTCCGGTCGGCGACACGATGTCCACCAGGCAGGTGCCGCGCGCCGGGTCGGCGTGGAGCACGATGTGACCGCCATGGCCGAGCAGGCCGACCGCGATGCCGCGCGGCCCGGCGCGGGCCTGCGGCGGACCATGAGGGGTGAGACCGAGGGCGCCTCCGGCGGCGACGGTGAGGGCGGCCAGCGCCTGCTCGTCGCCGAGCAGCGGTGCGCGGACGCCAGTGAGTTCGGTGAAGAGATGCGGGGCGGACATCGGTCCGCGACTCAGAACATCGACATCGCGAGCAGGGAGCGCAGGTTGTCGTTCGTGACCCGGAGCCGGGACGACAACAGCCGCACCATGGACCAGAGGATCTTGTAGGCCAGTTCCCGGTTGAAGTCGAGCAGGATCTCGAAGTCGGGACGCGAGATGGTGGACAGCGTCACCCGCCCGTTGGCGATGGCATCGGTGCTTCGCTCGGACCGGTCGAAGACGGCCATTTCGCCGAAGCAGCTCCCGGGCTTGAGCACCGCGAGCGCCTCCTCGCCGGAGCCGGGGATGTTCCGGCTGATCCGTACCTCGCCCTTCAGGATGATGTAGAACCGGTTGCCCGGTTCGCCTTCCTTGAAGATGAAATGCCCGCCCTCGAACGTCTGCTCCTTGCAGATCTCGGCGACTCGCGCAAGTTCACCCTCGTCGAGGTCGGCGAAGATGGCGGTCTTCTTGAGGAGTTCGAGATCCATGGCCAGGACCGGTGAATTGTGAGCCAGCGGGAGACGGAGCGGCCCGGGACACCCAATCCGCCCCAAGCTAGTCCCGGCTCAGGGGAGGAGCAAGCTCGGTCGCGCTCGCGCGCGGCGGTCACGATCGCCGATCTGCTCACGCTGTCGAGGATTCCGCTCGCCGTGGCGTTCGTGGCGGTCGAGAGCCGTCTCGTCCTGCTGGTCATCCTGGGCGTCGCTGCCGCGACCGACCTGCTGGATGGCATCATCGCCCGGCGGATCGGGGGCTCGCGGTTCGGGGCCTTCATCGACCCGGTCGCGGACAAGCTGTTCATGCTGGCGGCCTTCGTGGTCGTGGCGTTGTCCGGCCGGCTCGCCTGGTACGAGCTCGCCGGCGCGCTCATCCGGGACATCGCGGCCTCGGTGGCATTCGTGGTCACCCTGCTTTCGGGCCGGGCGATGACCATCCCCGCGCGGCTCGGCGGGAAGGCCGTGACGTTTGCCCAGGTGATGACCGTGGCCGCCTTCCTGCTCGACTCCCCGTTCCTCCGCCCCTTCTGCTGGGCCACCGCCGGGATCGGGATGTACGCCATCTGGGATTACGTGCATGCCGCGCCCCGGGCCAAGCGCGCGGTTGGCTCCTGACCTGGACTTCCATGCGAAACACATCGGCTTCAAACATCCGCCAGGCGACCATGACCTGGGTCCGTGACATGGTGTTCGAGGGTGGCGCGCCGGGCGGCCCCGTCGGGACCCTCGACGGTGACGGCGCCGCCGGGCCAAGCCCGGTGACCGGGCTGCTGATGGCGGTCGCGGGCTGCACCGGCTCGGACGTGGTGTCGATCCTGGCGAAGATGCGGGTCAGCCTCACCCGCCTCACGATCGAGGTCATCGGGACGCGGCGCGACGACCATCCGCGCCGGTTCGTGAACCTGCACCTGGTGTTCGACCTCGCCGGCGACGGCCTCGACGAGACCAAGGCCCGCCGCGCCATCGAGCTCTCGCTGGACAAGTACTGCTCGGTGATCCACTCGCTGGCCCCCGACATCACCGTCACCCACGAGCTTCGCCTGGGATGATCCGCGCCAGCTGGCGGTCGCTGGTGGCCGCGGTCGCGCTCGGGGTGGGGCTGGTCCGATCCGCCGCCGCCCAGAAGGGGGCAGAACTCGGATTCCAGCTCACCTCGCTGCTGCGCGACGAGCCCTATTACGGCGCCGGCCTCTCCGCCGCCCATCGGACCGCGGGCCGGGTCAGGATCGTGGTCGGCGTTCTCTACGGCGTCGCCGACGAGACTCCCACGGTGCGGGCGGAACTGGTGGGACATTTCATGGCCTCACCCACCCGGAGGGGAGGAGTCGGGATCTATGCCCTGGGCGGCGCGGGGGTGGAGGCGGGGTGGCGCGATCAGGGGTACCTGATCCTGGGCCTGGGGATGGAAACCAACCCCGCGGGGGGCAGCGGATTCCACCTCGAGGCGGGTGTC
This sequence comes from Gemmatimonadota bacterium, assembly GCA_029884275.1. Taxonomy (GTDB): domain Bacteria; phylum Gemmatimonadota; class Gemmatimonadetes; order Gemmatimonadales; family GWC2-71-9; genus JADJOM01. The sequence goes on from JAOUIC010000003.1 coordinate 6,995, forward strand.
GGCGGGGGAGTCCGGCTGTCCGCGGGCTGGAGAACCCGGTGGTTGGGCACCAGACGTGGGCCGTGAGGCTACCAACGCAAACGCCCCGGCCTGTGGCCGGGGCGCGGGATCGGGCAGGAAGGTGCCCGGTCAGTTGACCGATGCCGTTTCCTCGGAGGCTTCGGCTGGGCGATTCATCACCGGCTGGCAGTAGCGCTCGCCGAGGATCCGGAGCTGACCGAGTTCTTCCGCGGAGAGCCCGTCGTAGCGCTCCGTGAGGTACAGCATCGTGTCGTCGAACCATTCCTTCTGATGTTCGGGCAGCGCCTCGAGCACTCCGCACCGGAGGATATGGCTGAACATTTCATCACGTGCCTGATCGAAGATCCTCGGTTCAGCAGGTGGGGTACGGCGGGGCTTGCTCTTCGCCATTCCGGCAGTCTCCATGTTGGGTCAGGACAGCAGGCAATATAATCCGCGAGGCCTCCCCCGGGCAAACCCCGTGTTTCTCCCGTGCGGGAGCCCCGGCTGATTAGATTCTCCCCCGGTCCGGGCGCATTCCGGCCGGCGAGCGGGTGGACCAGCATGCCAGACGGTGACGAGGTGTACGGAGCGAGGCGCGCCGAGCGGTTGATCGAACTGCTCCGGGCGCTCGCGTCCCGGATCGAGACACTCGATCGCGCTGGCCACCTGCTGGACGCCGCGCCCGAGCTGCAGCGGATGCTGGGCGACGTGCGCAGCGAGTTGTTTCATTACGAAGTCCGGCGCACCTACGACACCCCCGAGCTCGCCGAGCGACGGCGGATCGTGGAGGAAGCCCGGCAGGAATTCACCCTCGACCTACCAGAGGAAGACCAACCATGGCGGCAGGGTCCGGCGGACTGAATCGTTTCTACCTGATGCTGGGTGTCGCCCTGGTGGGGGGCGGCGGCGTCATGGCGTACGTCCTCACCCGGAAGCAGGCGGTGAGCATCCCGGCCAACCCGGTGATCCAGGTCAGCGATACCAGCGGCTTTTCCGGCTACTATCTCGGCTCGGACAGCGCGCCCCTCACGGTGACGGAATACGCCGATTACGAATGCCCCGCCTGCCAGCAGTGGGCGGTGGTGCAGTTCCCGACCATTCGCGAGCGGCTGATCGCGACCGGCCGGGTCCGGTGGCGCTATCGCGACTTCCCGCTGGACATGCATCGTCACGCGCGGGTGGCCGCGCATGCCGCCGCCTGCGCCGGGGAGCAGGGGAAGTACTGGGAGATGAACGAGGCGATCTACTCCTGGGGCGGTGACTGGCCGACGAAGCGCGACGCCACCGGCGTGTTCCGCGGCTTCGCCCAGCGGATCGGGATCGATGCCACCGCCTACGACGCCTGCATGGCCAGCGGGCGGTTCGCCGGGCGGATCGCCGCGGGCCGGAATGAGGCCGTTGCCACGGGCGTGGGGTCGACGCCGACCTTCCTCATCATGGGGCGGCTCTATCCCGGCGGCGGCTCGGTGCACTACGACATGCTCAAGGCCATGCTCGACTCCATCGCCGGCCAGCCCTCGAAGTAAGGTGATCCGGCCCTCAGTGCCGCTCGACCCCCGGACCGGCGGCGCACCCGCCGCATGAGCGAGCACGCTCCCGGCCAGCCGCCGCGAGGGCGCGCCCTCGCGGCGCTCTCCCTCGCCGCGATCGGCGTGGTGTACGGCGACATCGGGACCAGCCCGCTGTACGCCCTGAAGGAGTGCTTCCTCGGTCAGTCGTCCATTCCCCTCACTCGCGACAACGTCCTCGGCATCCTGTCGCTGGTGTTCTGGTCGCTCAACTTCCTGATCTCGTTCAAGTATGTCGTCCACATGCTCCGGGCCGACAACCGGGGCGAGGGGGGGATCCTGGCGCTGCTGGCCTTGCTCCCCACCGGGATGGAGAACCGCCGCGCTCGCTGGATGCTGGTGACGGCGGGGCTGTTCGGCTCGGCGTTGCTCTACGGAGACGGCATCATCACTCCGGCGATCTAGGTGCTGGGCGCGATGGAAGGCCTGGCGGTTGCCACCCCGGCGCTGGAGCACTGGGTCCTGCCGATCAGCATCGGCATCGTGACCGCCCTCTTCGCCATTCAGCGCACCGGCACCGCGGCCGTCGGGCGGGTGTTTGGCCCGGTGACCACGCTGTGGTTCGTCTGCATCGCGGTGCTCGGCGTCTCGGGGATCGTCAAGGCGCCGGAGGTGCTCGCCGCGGTGAACCCGGTCCACGCCGTCAACCTCTTCGTGCGGGAGGGACGGCAGGCGTTCTTCGTGTTGTCCGCGGTGGTCCTGGTGGTGACCGGTGGCGAGGCGCTGTATGCCGACATGGGACATTTCGGCAAACGGCCCATCCGGCTGGCATGGTTCGCCGTCGTGCTGCCTGCGCTGGTGCTCAACTACTTCGGCCAGGGCGCCCTGCTGCTGCAGCATCCCGAGGCAGTCACCAATCCGTTCTACGAATTGGTGCCGTCCTGGGCCCTGTATCCGATGATCGCTGTCGCCACCAGCGCCGCGGTGGTCGCGAGCCAGGCCCTCATCTCGGGCGCCTTTTCCCTGACACAGCAGGCGGTCCAGCTCGGCTTCTGCCCCAGGGTGTCCATCCGGCACACCTCCGAGCGGGAGCGCGGGCAGATCTACGTCCCCGAGGTGAACTGGGGGCTCATGGTGGCCTGCATCGGCCTCATGCTCGCGTTCAAGAACACCTCGAACCTGGCGGCGACCTACGGCGTCGCCGTCTGTGGCACGATGACGTTCACCACGATCCTGTTCTCCGCCGTCAGCCGAACCCGGTGGCATTGGCCATGGGCCAAGGTGCTGGGTCTCGGCGGACTCTTCCTGGTGGTCGACGTCGCCTTCTTCACCTCCAACCTTGGCAAGATCCCGCATGGCGGCTGGGTCCCGCTGGCCGTCGCTGCCCTGGTCTACACCCTGATGAGCACCTGGAAGCTGGGCCGCCGGCGGCTGTCGCAGATCATGGAGGATGTCTCCCTGCCTATCGAACTGTTCCTCGCCGATTTCGGTCCCAAGGCCCACCGGGTGCCGGGCACGGCGGTCTTCATGACCCGCTACGCCGGCGGCGCACCACCGGTGCTGCTGCACCACGTGAAGCACAACAAGGTGCTGCACGAGCAGGTCGTGCTCATGTCGGTGAAGACCGAGGAAGTCCCCTACGTGCCAGAGGAGGAGCGGATCGAGTTCCAGGACCTGGGACAGAAGTTCTACGGCGTGACCGCCCGCTACGGGTTCATGGAGAGCCCCGACGTGCCGGTGGTGCTCAAGGGGCTGCAGGCGAAGGGAGTCTCGATTCGCCCGATGGAAACCACCTACTACCTGGGCCGGGAGACACTGATCCCGACCCGGCCGAAGCCGGGCGCCAAGCCCGATCGTCTGCCACCACTGTCGATGTGGCGCAAGCGGCTGTTCGTGGTGCTCAACCGCAACGCCCAGTCAGCCATGACCTTCTTCAACATCCCGGCCAACCGGGTGGTCGAGATGGGGGCCCAGATTCAGATCTGACGACCCGCGAGACGGATGGATGGGCATGAAGCAGGGGTGGGGTTCGCCAGCGAACCCCACCCCTCGATGTTACGGATGCCGCAGCCTGTGCTAGTGCTTGGCCCAGAGGGTGGCAGTGCCCCTGGCGTCGAAGGCCAGAACCTCGTAGGGATCGTCGCTGGTGTCCATGCCGGGGCTCGCGCCCGGCATTCCCGGCGCCGACAGGCCGACCAGCTTCGGCTTTTCGCGCAGGAGGCGCTGGATGTCCGCCGCCGGAACGTGACCCTCGATGACATACCCGGCCACCACCGCCGTGTGACACGAGACCAGCTTCCGCGGGACGCCGAGTTCTTCTTTCATGGGCGACACATCGGCCATGTCCTCGTGCTTCACGGTGAAGCCGTTGGCCTCGAGGTACTCCATCCACTTCGTGCAGCAGCCGCAGGTGGGCGCCTTGTAGACCATCACGGAGGGTCCAGCCGCCCGCGCCTCCGGTCGGGCTGCGGCGAGTCCCGTGACGACCGCCACCGCTCCCAGAGCCAGCACGCCGAGTTGTCTGAGCTTCATCCCTGCACTCCTGATCCGATTGACATGTTCCCGCCGGGGGAATCTACCCCGCGAGGCTCCCGACCGCCTACCCCTCTTCTCCTTCGTACATCTCCTTCAGCCGATTGACCACGGTGGGGTCGGCCAGGGTCGTGGTGTCGCCCAGGGCGCGGCCCTCCGCGATGTCCTTGAGCAGCCGCCGCATGATCTTGCCGCTTCGGGTCTTGGGCAGGTCGGCGGAGAAGATGATGTCGTCGGGGCGGGCGATGGCCCCGATCTTCCTCACCACATGGTCCTTGAGGTCATCCTTGAGCTCGGCGGTTCCCCGCTGGCCGTCCTTCAGCGTGACGAACGCCGCGAGCGCGTGTCCCTTGAGTTCGTGGGCCTTTCCGACCACGGCCGCTTCCGCCACCCAGGGGTGATCCACCAGCGCGCTCTCGACCTCCATGGTGCCGATGCGGTGCCCCGCCACGTTGAGCACGTCGTCCACCCGGCCGAGGATCCACCAGTAGCCATCGTCATCGAGCTTGGCGCCGTCCCCCGCGAAGTACCGGCCGGGGAACTTGCTCCAGTAGGTCTCGCGGTAGCGTTCGTCATCCCCCCAGATGGTGCGGAGCATCGAAGGCCAGGGGTCCGGAATCGTCAGCAGGCCTCCGCCGGTGGGAATCACGGCGCCCTTCTGGTCCACCAGGTCGACCGTGATCCCCGGGAAGGGGATGGTGGCCGAGCCCGGCTTGGTGGTCACGACACCAGGCAGCGGGGTGATCATGATCGCGCCGGTCTCGGTCTGCCACCAGGTGTCCACGATCGGGCAGCGTTCCCGGCCGATGTACTTGTGGTACCAGATCCAGGCCTCGGGATTGATCGGTTCGCCCACGGTGCCGAGCAGGCGGAGGGTGGAGAGATCGTGCTTCGCCGGGAGGCTCTCTCCCCACTTCATGAAGGCGCGGATGGCGGTGGGTGCGGTGTAGAACACCGTGACGCCGTACCGCGCCACGATCTTCCAGAACCGGTCCCGTTCCGGCCAGTCGGGCGCGCCCTCGTACATCAGCACCGTCGCGCCGTTGGCGAGCGGGCCGTAGACCACGTAGGAGTGGCCCGTCACCCACCCGATGTCCGCGGTGCACCAGAACAAGTCGTCTTCCTTGAGGTCGAAGACATAGCGCATCGTCGTCGCCACCTGCGTGAGGTACCCGCCGGTGGAGTGCACGATCCCCTTCGGCTTCCCGGTGGTGCCGGAGGTGTAGAGGATGAAGAGCAGGTCCTCCGCCTCCTGGGGTTCCGGCGGGCAATCGGGGTCGGCCTTGTCGAGCAGCCGGTGCCACCAGTGGTCCCGTCCCTCGGTCATGTTGGCGAACGCCTCGTCCCCCGGGCTCCCGGGGCGGCGCTGGACCACCACCACGTCGCGGATGCTGGGGCACGCGGCGATCGCCTCGTCGGCGAAGCGCTTGAGCGGCAGCACCGACCCGCGGCGGTAGCCGCCGTCGGCGGTGATCAGGCAGACAGCCCGGGCATCGTTGATCCGGTCCCGGAGCGACTCCGCCGAGAACCCACCGAACACCACCGAATGGACCGCGCCGATCCGGGCGCAGGCCAGCATCGCGACGGCGGCCTCCGGGATCATCGGCAGGTAGATGGCGACGCGGTCTCCCTTCTTCACCCCCAGCGCCTTGAGGGCATTCGCCGCGCGGCACACCTCGCGATGCAGCTCCCAGTACGTGATCGTGCGCCGGTCCCCCGGTTCCCCCTCCCAGATGATCGCCGCCTTGTTCCGCCGCGCGGTCCGCAAGTGGCGGTCGAGGCAGTTGGACGAGACGTTGAGGGTTCCACCGTCGAACCAGCGCGCGTGCGGCGGTTTCCAGTCCAGCACCGTCGTCCAGGGGGTCATCCATTCCAGCTCCCGCGCCTGCGACTCCCAGAAGCGGAGCCGGTCAGCCTGGCCGGCGCGGTACAGTTCGGGAGTGCCGTTCGCGGCGGCCGCGAAGGCCGGGTGGGGCGGGAACCGGCGGGACTCCGAAAGCAGGGTCGAAAGCTGGTCGGTCATGGCTCGTCGGGGAGCATGCGTTGGTCAGGGCGCGGGTGGGCCGTTGGGGATGGTGGCCCCGGAGCGCGAGCCGGTCAAGGCCCGGCCGGCGCCATCAGACGGGGCGGGGTGTCCCCCGCGTGACCCCGGTCACACCCGCCCGGATTGCAGGAATCGGCAGATTCCGCGACCTGCGGCGCCGGAAATCGTCGCGCAAGTCCGACACCGGATCGCAAGTGCAGCAGCGACAATCCGCTCGGGGTCTGGCACCCCCCTCGCCTTCCTCTCAGCCCGGAGACCACAAGGTCTCCACCACAATCGTACCGCCCGATAAGAGCACACCCGGAGCGATCCGGGGCCGCAAAACTAGAGGTCTCGAACGCCGCGGATGCGGCCGGGAGAGATAGCTCGGTGCCGAAGGCGGGGGCAGCGCCAGCGATCCGGCGCGATGCAACCCGCGAGCAGTTGAGGCCAGCGGCAGCATCGCGCTTCTGTGTTTCGGGCGTGGGAGGCCAACATGCAGACCACGCAAGCAGTGACTCTCGAGTTGAAGGGCCCCTCGCACCTGGGGCTGGAGACCCGCGCCACTTTCCGTCAGGAAGCGATGGGGCTCCTGGACAGCCTGCCCGAGGACGGCGGCCGGCTGGTGATCGACCTGCGCGCCACCCGCTCGGTGGATTCCGCCGGTCTCGGCGTCCTCATGCTGGTGCAGCGCCGGGCCGCGGAGCGGAACCAGGTGGTGGTGCTTCATCGTCCCAACGACGAGCTCCGCTTCCTCCTGGTGCTGACCAAACTGGACGACCTCTTCGAGGTCCAGGCCGAAGCCGCCTGACGCTATATTCGGGGGCATGAAACCCAGCCTGCCCCCGGGCCGCATCGCCCTTGGCTGAGCCGCCGCTGCTCGAGGCGCGCGGCCTCACCAGATCGTACGGCGCGGTGCGGGCGCTCCGGGGCGTGGACCTGACGCTCGCTCCTGGCGACGTGCTCCTCGTCCTGGGCCCGAACGGGGCGGGGAAGTCCACCCTGCTCCGCACCCTCGCCGGGCTGCTCCGGCCGCAGGCGGGAACCGTGGCGGTGCGGGGCCGCACCCTCAGCGGCGACGATCCCGATGCCCGCCGCCCCATCGGGCTGCTCTCCCATCAGTCGCTGCTCTACGACGAGCTTTCCCTGCTCGAAAACCTGGTGCTCGCCGGCCGGCTGTACGACGTGCCGGAACCGGAGCACCACGCGAGGGCGGCTCTCGCGGCCCAGGGGCTCAGCGACCGCGCCGGCGACCGGCCGCGGCAGCTGAGCCGGGGGATGCTGCAGCGCGCCGCGATCGCGCGGGCGCTGCTCCACCAGCCGGCGCTGCTGCTCCTCGATGAGCCGTTCACCGGACTCGATGCCGTGGCGGGAGACCGGTTGCGCGCCCTGCTCACGACGCTTCACGAGCCTTCCCGGGCGATGGTCATCGTCACCCACCACGCCGGCGAGGCATGGGACATCGCGACCAGGGTCGGCGTGCTGGTGAGCGGGCGCTGGGCCCTCCAGGCCCCGCGGCCGGACGATCTGCGCGCCTTCCACCTGACCTACCAAGAGCTGGCCCGTGCGTAGGGCCATCCGCCTGGCGCTGGTGCTCGCCGCCAAGGACCTCCGGGTCGAGTTCCGTACCCGGACCAGCCTGCTCTCGGCCGCGGTGTTCGCGGCCCTGGTGCTCATCGTGTTCAACTTCGCCCGCGACCCGACCGCGGTCGCGACCATCGACCTGGCGCCGAGCGTGCTCTGGGTCACGGTGGCGTTCGCCTCGGTGGTGGCCATGAACCGGGCCTTCACGACCGAGCGGGAGAATGCCGCCTTCGACGGCCTGCTGCTCGCCCCGGTGTCGCGCGAGGTGCTCTACCTCGGCAAGTACCTGGCGAACCTGGTCTTCGTGCTGCTGGTCGAGGCGATCACCCTGCCGCTGTTCGTGCTGTTCTTCAACGTCGGCCTGGGGCACGCGCTGCCGGGTCTGCTGCTCACCATGCTGCTGGCGACGGCCGGATTCGTGGCGGTCGGCACCGTCTTCAGCGCGATGGTGGTGAAGACCCGCTTCGCGGAGCTGATGCTGCCGGTCCTGCTGCTGCCGTTCATGGTGCCGCCGCTGATCTACGCGGTGCGGGTCTCGACGCCGCTCTTCCAGGGGCGTCCGTTGAGCGAGGTGGTGGCGGGGCTTAGGTTTCTGGCGCTGTACGACGTCGCGTTCATCACGCTGTCCGTGCTCCTCTTCTCCGCGGTGGTTGACGAATGACCGCTGACCCGGCTCTGTCCGTGATCCGCCGAGGCATCATCCTGACCGTGCTCGCCCTGATCGGGGTCGCGGTCGTCATGGTGATGGCGCTCCAGTTCACGCCGGTCGAGGCCAACCAGGGCCTGGCCCAGAAGATCTTCTACGTCCACGTGCCCACTGCGGCGGTGGCGCTCTGGATCGCCGTGCCCGCCACCGGCATCGCGAGCATCCTCTACCTCTGGCTGCACGACCCCAGGCTCGACCGGTTCGCCGCGGCCAGCGCCGAGGTGGCGGTGGTCTTCTGCCTGGTGGTGCTGACCACCGGGCCGATTTGGGGCAAGCCGATCTGGGGGACCTGGTGGACCTGGGACGGACGCCTGACGCTGACCCTGTTCCTCTTCTTCCTGCTGCTCGGCTACCACGCCCTGCGCGGCTCGGTGCGGGACCCGCTCGAGCGGGGCCGGTTCAGCGCGGTGCTCGGCATCATGGGCATGGCGCTGGTGCCGTTCATCCACCTTAGCGTGTACCTCTGGCGCGGACTCCACCCTCAGCCGGTGGTGCTCAAGCCCAGCGCGCCCTCACTGCCGTGGGAGATGCTCAGGACCCTGCTCGCCGGCTTCGGCGTCTTCATCCTGCTGTATGTCGGCTTCGTGACGCTCAGGTACGGGTTGCAGCTGGCCCAGGACCGGAAGGAGGAAGCCGATGCCGCCTGACAACGGCCAGTACCTGTTCGCCGCGTACATCGTGGCGGGGGTGATCTACCTGGGGTATGCGGTGCGGTTGATGCTCAGGGCCCGACGGTAGGGTGATGCGTCGAGGGGTGGAGTTCCGCGTGGAACCCCACCCCTCGTGCATCGTAGTCCTACCGTCCTACCGTCCTACCGTCTGAGAATCACCTTGTCCCACAGCACCGCTGCCACCACCGCGCCGATGATCGGACCGGCCCACCAGACCGGCTGGGCGAACCAGGTGCCGGTGGCGAGCGCCGGAGCGAACGCCCGGGCCGGGTTCATCGCCGCGCCGGTCAGCGTGCCTCCCACGAGGATGTCCATCAGCAGGACCAGGCCGATGGCGAACCCGCCGACCTTGGGCGCGCCTTCCGCCACCGCGGTGCCCATGACCGCCGACATCAGGAAGAAGGTCAGCACCGCCTCGAGTCCGATGGCGGTGCCGAAGGTCATGGCGTTGGACAGCGCCGGCGTGCCCATGGTGCCGACGGCGAGAACGCCGGCCGGAAAGACCAGCTTCAGGGCGTAGATGCCGAGTACCGCCCCGGCCAGCTGGGCCGCGATGTAGGCGAGGCCGTCGCGCGGGGAGATGCGCCTGATGGCCATCAGCCCGATGGTGACGGCCGGATTGATGTGCCCGCCGGAGACGTTCATCGTCGCGGTGATCATGATCCCGAGCGCCAGGGCGTGCGCCAGCGCGATGCCGAGAAGGCCGAAGCCGGCGCCCTGCAGGGACGATGCGACCACCGCGCCGCACCCAATGAAGATCAGCGAGAACGTACCCAGCGCCTCGGCGGTGAGCCGCGCGGAGAGCTTGTGCATTGTATGGGTTCCTTGAGGGTATGTGGCGGGGGGCAATTTCGGCCGGCGCGGCCGGAAGGGCAAGTTCCCGGGCTACCGGCCGTCGGCGCGCCGAAACACCAGGCTGGCGTTGATGCCGCCGAACCCGAACGAGTTGCTGAGCAGGTATTCGGGGTCCGCCTCGCGCCCCTCTGGTGCGACGTGGAAGAGGTCGCAGGCGGGATCGGGGCTGGCGAGGTTGACCGTGGGTGGCAGCCAGCGACGGTGGCTCGCGAGGGCGCAGACCGCCGCCTCGATGGCGCCGCTCGCGCCCAGGGCATGGCCGTAGTAGCCCTTGGTCCCGCTCACGGCGAGCCTCGCGGTGTGGTCACCGAAGACCTGGCGGATGGCCAGCGTCTCGGTCGAGTCGTTGAGCGGTGTCGAGGAACCGTGGGCGTTGACGTAGGCCACCTCGCCGGGTCCCACCCTCGCTTCCGCCAGGGCCAGCCGCATGGCGCGGGCCGCCTGCTGTCCGTCCGGCCGGGGTGAGGTCATGTGGTGCGCGTCGTTGGTGGTGCCGAATCCCAGCACCTCCGCATACACCGGCGCCCCCCGGGCCAGCGCGCGCGACCGTTCCTCGAGCACCAGCACCGCCGTCCCCTCCGCCATCACGAAGCCGTCGCGGCCATGGTCGAACGGCCGGCTCGCCGTGGCGGGATCCTCGTTGCGGGTGGACATGGCGCGGATGATGGCGAAGGCGCCATAGCAGAGCGGCGCCAGCGGCGCCTCCGCCCCGCCCGCCAGCATCACGTCGGCGTCGCCGCGGGCGATGGCGCGGAACCCGTCGCCGATGGCGATGGTGCCCGAGGCGCAGCTCATGCCGTTGGTGCTGTTGGGGCCGGTGATCCCGAACTCGATGGCGAGGTTGCACGACCCCGCGCCGGCGAACACCGTCAGCGCGAGCGCCGGATCCACCCCGCGCGGCCCTTCTTTCAGGTAGGCGGGATACTGCGTCTCGGCGTATGCCACGCCGCCGAGCGCCGTCCCCATCATGGCGCCGATGCGGTCGCGGTCTTCCTTCGGGAGGTCGAGTCCCGCGTCTTCGATCGCGAGCCGCGCCGCGGCGATGCTGAACTGACCGAATCGGTCGAGCCGCCTGCTGCGACGCTCGGGGAGGAAGTCGCCGGGGTGGAAGTCCGGCACCTCGGCCGCGATCCGGGTGCGGAACGGCGAGGGATCGAAGCGGGTCACCGGGCCGACCACGGACCGGCGTGCCTGGAGCCCGGCCCAGAACCCCTCGACGCCAGTGCCGATGGGGGTGATCGCGCCGATCCCGGTGATCACGACGCGCCGGGGTACGTTCCCGATCATCGGGGTGCCCGGAGGGCGGGCGGCGGATCGGGTAGGGGCCGGATACATCCGGCCCCTACCGATTCCGCCGCCCGCGCGACCCCCGCCAGGGTCCGCGACGCGATGCCATGCACGAACACCGGGCCGATCACCCAGTCCGCCGCCGGCCGGCGGATGAGCGGCCAGGCGGGACCGTTCCACTCATGCACGATTGTGGCGTGGGCCCCGCTCGGCGCCGGCTCGACCTTCCATAACACCTCCATCCCCTGGGTGATGCCGCGAATGTGGCGGTAACGCACCTCCCGCCGCCCAGCGTCCACCCACATCTCCGAGACCCACCAGGTGGGCCAGTTGAGCGGCCCGAACGGACGGTTGGCGCTCATCTCGACCACGCCGCCGTCGGGGCGACGCTCGAGCATCCGGACGTAGCGGTAATGCGGCAGGATGTCGGGCCAGCGCTCGACATCCGCCGCCGCCCTGAAGACCACGTCGGGCGCAGCCGCTACCGTTCGCTCGTCTACCGTTCGCATGCGGGTCTTCCAGTCTGCCAGGTGGCGACAAGGCGAAAGCCAGGGGAGTGCTCGACCCGCGCATCGGCGCCGATCGCCGCGAGATGGGCGGCGAGGACTTCACGGGTGAAGCCGCGTTGCACCGAGGTGATCCCGTCAGCACGGGTGGATCGATCGAAGCCGAGCAGCCGGGAGCCGGCCCAGAATCCGGCCAGGGCCAGGGGCGACCGGCGCAGGTCAGCCATGACGACGCCGCGGCGCGCCACGCGGCTCGCCTCCCGGCACAGCGCGGCGATTACGGGCGGGGCGAGGTGGTGCAGCAGCTGGCTCGCCAGCACGATATCGACGCTCGCCGTCCGCGCCGGAATCTCCGGCACCGCCGCGAGCAGCGTCGGGATCCCCCGCCCGCTGGCAAGGCGAGCGGCGGTCCGGTGCCGCTCGAGCCCCAGCGCCCGGAGCCCGAGGCCGCGTCGCGCGGCCCAGCGGGCCGCCAGGACGGGGAGGTCGCCGGATCCGGTGCCCAGATCGAGCAGGGTCAGCTCGGTGCCCCGGGGAATCCCGGCGCAGAGGCGCGCGAGCCCGCGGCGCACCGCCCACCATCCGCCGAACCAGCGATTCGACCGGGCGATGTGATGGAGCGACTCCCGGACGCTTGCCGGATCGGCATCGGGATGGTCCAGCAGCTCGTCGCCCGGCGGCAGAGTCGCCGTCACGGCCGCCTGATCTCCGTGTAGCGACCCCGGAAATACAGCAGCGGCTCGCCGTCGTACGCCTGCCCACCGGTGACGCGGCCGACGAAGAGGGTGTGGTCGCCGAGCGGGAATTCGGAGTACAACTCGCACTCGATGTGGGCCAGCACCCCGTCGAGCAGAATGAGGCCGCGGTCGTCCTCCCGCCACCCGCCGCTGGCGAACCGCTCCGATGGCGGCTGTTCGGCGAACCGGCGGGACACCGCTTCCTGGTCGGCCCGGAGGATGTTGACCACGAACTCGCCGCTGGCGGACAGGACCCGGTGCAGCTCGGCGGAGACATCCACGCAGACCGAGATGAGGGGTGGCGCCAGCGACACCGAGGCGAGGCTGGAGGCGGTCATGCCGACCGGCTGGCCGCGCGGGTCGCGCGCGGTCAGCACCGTGACGCCGGTCGCGAAGCGACCCAGCAGCCGTCGGAAGGAGGAAGGGTGGGCGTCGGGACGTGTCACAGCACCATCCGTGCAAGAAATGCAGGGTTGAGAACCGCGCGCGCCGGAAGGCAGTCGCCGGTCACGCCGATGAAGGTGTCCGCCAGTCCGCGCCGCTCCAGCCGCTCGACGGCCCGGTCGAAGAGCGCGGGGAAGTACATGCCGTAACCCACCAGGCGTTCCACCGCCCTGCGGCCGGCAAACGCCGCGCGCCGCGCCAGGCGGTAGGGGGCGAGGCGGACCGCCGTGGCCTGTCCGCCGTCCTGCAGCGCTGCCGCCGCCGCCTGAGCCGCGAATTCCGCCCCCTGGAGCGCGGTGCCGATCCCCTCGCCGGTGAACGGGTCGAAGAACTCCGCAGCATCGCCTACCAGCAACGCGCCATCCGTCACCACCCGTGAGGACCACGCCGCGAAGGGACCGGTGACGAGGATCTCACGCACCACGCCCCCACGCGGGACCCGGCCCCGCACGCCGGGGAACCGCCCGAGCTCGTCGAAGAAGAAGTCGGTGACCCGTCCCGCGGCCGAGCGAGCCTCCGCGCGGGGCACCACCAGCGCAACGTTGGCGATGGTCCGGCCGTCCGCGTCGAGCGCGACCCGGTTGAGTCCGACGTACCCCGTCTCGCTGACATGCATCTCGGCGAAGCCGTCGAGGCCGGAGACGCCGGCGACGTGCGCCACGAATGCCATTCTCGACGGCGGGAGATGCCGCCGTCGGCCGATGCGGCGCGCCACCACCGACCGCAATCCGTCGGCGCCGATGACCAGACGCGCCTGGATCCGGTCCCGACCGCCATCCGCCTGCCGGATCACCGCCCCCGACACGCCTCCTCGGTCGTACAGCAGGTCCTCCACCGTAGTCCGCTCGGCCAGCTCGGCGCCGGATGCGCGCGCCAGTTCAACCAGTCTGGCATCGAGCAGGGTGCGGCGGACGGAGAGTCCGCTCGGTCGCCACGGCGGGCGGGCAGATCGGGCGAAGGAACCGCACAGCTTCGCCCCGCGGGGCGCGATGACCCGGGTCCCCAGAAGCGGCTGGGCCCCCAGGGCCTCGAGGTCTGCCACGACGCCCAGCCGGTCGAGGAGACGCACCGTCTCGGGGCTCAGATACTCGGAACAGGCCTTGTCGCGCGGGAAGGCGGCGCGATCGGCCAGCACCACCTGCAGACCGGCCCGGGACAGGTGGGCCGCCACCGCGCTCCCCGCCGGGCCTGCGCCGACGACCAGCACATCGGTTCGCCGGGTCATGGCAGCGGGGTCACCGGGCGCCGCCCTGCCACCAGGCCCAGACCGCCCAGCCGGCCAGGGCCGCGGCGCCAGTCGCCACGGCATTCACCGCATCGTTCGTGATCCACGCCTGTCCTCCCACTCGCCGGGCGACCTGACCGCACCGATGGCGACGTCGTTCCGTGTCGCGACCGCAGTGGTCGCAATGGTAGCGGCCCTGGACGCTGGCTCCCAGCACCGAATCCAGCAGCATGCCGAGCATACCCACCGCCACCGCCAGGGGAAAGAGCGCCACGGGCTGTCCGGCGATCAGGCCCGCCGCGCCGACGCTCGCGGCGCCGGCCAGCGCGCCGAGCGATCCGAGCCAGGTCACGCCGCCGCTGGTGCCGGGCGGGACCGGCAACCGGGCGAGGATGTGTCGCGGCCAGGAGCGGCTCCACCCTCCGGTGCTGGTGGCCCAGGTGTCGGCCGCGGCGGCGCCCAGCGCGGCGGCGACGATCCAGGGGCCAGCCTCCTGGTGTCCGGCTCCCAGCGACGCGGCGCCTCCGTTGGCCAGGACTTGCACCCAGTCCCTGCGGGCCCCCTTGGCATCGAAGGCGGCGGTTGCATCCGGGGCGGCGCGCGAGATGGCGCTGGCGCCCACGAAGAACGCGCCCAGCATCGCCAGTCCGGGCCAGCCGGCGCCCGCCACGATGCTGGTTCCCACAATAACGGCGGCGACCGCTCCGCTGGCCGTCAGCGCCCGGAGCCAGAAGGCCGCGAGCGAGATGGCGGAGGCCACGGTGAGGGCGAGGGGCAGGGTCATGGCGGTGAATCTGGCGGTGTCCTCTATATTATTGCCGTGGCAGTCCCGACGATCATCCCGCTCAGCCTGCTCGAAGCCCTGCGCAACCTCGACTCCCCCGTCGAAGACGGACTGGAGGAGGTGGCCGGGGACATCGTGGCCAAGCGTCTCGGGCTCTCCGGTACGGTCGCCGCGCAGATCGCCCGGTACGAGGAGGCGGTGCGCCGTGACGAGCCGGTCGGCCTCGACGAAGCGATTTCCGTCTTCCGGCTGGCGGGGCGGCGGCCGGATGCCCAGCTGGTCTTCGCGGACGCCGGCCGGCGGGCGGCCCGCCACGCCGCCCGAAGCGCTCCGCCCGGGCTTCGCGCCGTGCGGCAGATCCTCCCCGGCTCGCTGGGCCGGGCGGCCAGCCGCCGCACCGCCGTGGCGGTGGCGGAAACCCGTCTCGGCGCCCGGCTCGAAGTCGAGGAGACCAGCGCTCGCGGCACGATCGCCGATCCGCTGTCCATTGCGGCCCTGCCCGACGGGGCCGCCTGCAGCTTCTATAGTGCCGCGCTCGCCGAACTGCTGCGGGTGCTCACCGGTTTCGAAGGCGCCATGGTCCACGACCAGTGCCGGGGACGGGGCCAGCCCGCCTGCCGGTGGCGCGCCACCGCCGTGGGAGGATACGACTGATGCTGCTCGCCGGAGTAGATCTCGCCCAGGTCCGGGCCACCCTCAAGCAACTCGGCCTCGACGGCTGGCTCCTGTTCGACTTTCACGGGGTGAACCCGATCCTGCCCCGCCTGCTCGGTCCGATCGGGTTCGCCACCCGCCGGCTTTATCTCCTGCTGCCGACCGAGGGAGAGCCGGTGGCGCTGGTCCACAAGATTGAAGGGACGCCCTTCAGTGGAGGACAGTTCCCAGGCCGGGTGATCAGCTACGCCCGGTGGGAGGAGCTGCACGCCGGCCTGGCCGAGATGGTCAGAGGGCGGAAGCTGGCCATGGAAATCTCCGCCGAGGACGCGGTGCCGTATCTCGACCGGGTACCGTATGGCGTGGTCGAGCTGGTTCGGAAGCTCGGCGGGACCGTGGCCAGCTCCGCCGGGCTGATCACCCGATTCGCGGCAACCTGGAGCGCCGCGGAGCTCGACGATCACATGTATGCCGCGGCGGCACTCGCCGAGATCGCCAACGAGGCACTCCGCTGGGCGGTCACCCAGGGCGGCACCGGGCTCACCGAGAGCCAGCTGCAACGCCGGGTGATCGACGCCATCCATGCGCGCGGCCTGGAGTTCGACCATCCGCCGATCGTGGGCTTCGGCCCCAACGCCGCCAACCCGCACTACGAGCCGGTCGAGGGGAAGGACCTCGCCCTGGGGCGGGACCAGGTGGTGCTGCTCGACCTGTGGGCCGGCCGGCGGCTGGGGACGGTCTTCGCCGACCAGACCTGGATGGGGTTCTCCGGCACCAGGATTCCCGCGAAGGTGGACGAGGTCTGGCGCACGGTGCGGGACGCCCGCGACGCGGCCATCGCGGTGGTGCGGCGCAAGGCTGGCAAGGAACCGCTCCGGGGCTTCGAGGGCGACCAGGCGGCGCGCGGCGTGATTGAGCGGGCCGGCTACGGCCAGTACTTCGTGCACCGCACCGGGCACTCGATCGACCGGGACCTGCACGGGTCGGGGCCGCACCTCGACGACTACGAGACGCATGACGACCGGGAGATTCTGCCGGGTACCGGGTTCTCGATCGAGCCGGGGATCTACCTGCCGGGTGAGTTCGGTGTGCGGAGCGAGGTCAACATGGTGTGGGCGCCCGAGGGACCGCGGGTCACGCCCGCGACACCGCAGGTGGATCTGGTGACGCCGTGAGCTGCGGATCGGCGCGCGGCATTTCGCGCCCGGTTTGACCAAGTCCGCGTCGATTCGGGAGTGTACCACTTTCGGACGGGGTTTGACCTGTTTCATTATGTTTCGTTCCTGCAACGAGTTACGGGATTGTGGGCGGGCTGAAACTCGCCAGCTGGCAATTCCTTGACACGCGGTAGGGGGCACTTCATATTGATCGCGCCGGTCTGGCCGAGACCGGCTGATCAACCGTATCCATCATCCAGTCGTTCCAGCAGGTCCGCAGGAAATCCATCAGGTAGGACAGGTGCCACTCGCTGCAGGTCATGCGGGCCCCGTGTGTTTTGGGGGCGATCGGCGCCTTCGTGATGTTTCGGTGAGACTCGCAGGTCGGTATCACGTCATCGGAGGACGTCTCCATGAAAGAAAGCGGTGTTGGCGCCTTCGCCCGCGGTGCGCGGCGGTTCGCGCTCGCGGCAGCCGCCTTGCTCGTCGGGGCGGGATCGCTCCACGCGCAGGCGGCTGGTAAGCTCGAAGGCCGGATTCGCGACCAGGCCGGTGCGCCGATCGCGCAAGCCCAGGTCCGGGTTGAAGGGACGGCGTTCGGCGCCGTGGCCGACAACCAGGGCTACTACTTCATCAACAACGTACCCGCGGGCATCATCGACGTCGTGGCCCGGTTCGTCGGGTACAAGCCCGTGCGGGTGTCGGGCCTGCGCATCACGGCGGGTCAGACCATCACGCAGGACTTCACCCTCGAGCAGACCCCGGTGGAGCTCGAAGACATCACCACGGTGGCCGCGGTCAACCCGCTGGTGCCGCGCGACCAGGTGACCACCAAGCAGGGCGTCGAGGGCGACTACGTCGAGACCCTCCCGGTGGACCGCATCTCCAGCGTCCTCGCGCTGGTGCCCGGCGTGGTCGTGACCGGCGGCGGCGGGTTGTCGATCCGCGGCGGCCGTACCGACGAGGCCGCGGTCTACGTCGACGGCGTGCCGGTGAGCCCGGGCAACCGGGGCAGTTCCGACAACAACTTCGGAGCGCCGAGCGCCGGCACCGTTGACGTGTCGACGGTCGGGTTCGAAGAGGCCTCCATCACGACCGGTGCCTCCTCGGCCGAGTTCGGCAACGCCCAGTCGGGCATCCTCTCGTTGACCACCCGGGCGGGCGGCGCCAAGTGGGGCGGCAGCTTCGGGTACGAGAACGACGAGGTCACCGGGACCAACAGCCTCGGGTTCAACCGGCTGCAGTTCTCGGTGGGCGGCCCGATCGCGGGCAACCTGACCCTGTATCTCGGCGGCGACATGGAAGGCCGCAAGGACCAGGGCACCGGTATCAACGGGGACGAGACGCCGCTGTTCATTCCGGTGGGGACCGACACCACGGTCTCGGTCATCGATGGCGTCGACACGGCCTTCGTGGACGTGAAGAAGTACGCCATCTTCAAGGGTCAGTGCGACGAGTTCGACAACAGCGTCAACAGCGGTATCAAGAACAACTACGGGTACGACTGCCAGGGGGCCCGCACGCCCTGGTCGGCCGCCTCGAGCTACCGGACCAACGGCAAGCTCCAGTACACCTTCGGGGCCGGCAACAAGGTGTCGTTCTCGGCGATC